>NZ_JAHVCI010000034.1:0-45130 GCF_019265565.1 Cellulomonas sp. PS-H5 | reverse complement strand
CGGGCGCCTCGCGCGGCGCCGCGCCGGCGACCGCCGCGCCGGCGACCGCCGCTCCCGCGGCCATGCCCACCGTCCGCCCGGGAGCCGTGCCGACGGGCGAGCCCGCCGCGGTCTCCGGCCGCCGCGCCCTGGCCAAGCCGCCGGTGCGCAAGCTCGCCCGCGACCTCGGCGTGGACCTCGACTCCGTCGTGCCGACCGGCCCGGGCGGGATCGTCACCCGCGAGGACGTGCTCGCGCACCAGGCCGCCGCCGAGGCGCGGGTCCTCGCCACCTACCCCGCCGACGACCAGCCCTGGCTCGCGTCCGGCACGGTGTCGCCCGACGGGCGGCAGACCCGGGTCCCGGTGAAGTCGGTCCGCAAACGGACGGCGGAGGCGATGGTGACCTCCGCGTTCACCGCGCCGCACGTCACGGTGTTCCAGACCGTCGACGTCACCCGCACGATGAAGCTCGTGCAGCGGCTCCGGCAGGACAAGGAGTTCGCGGACGTCCGCGTGACCCCGCTGCTGATCGCCGCCAAGGCGCTGCTGCTCGCCGTGCGCCGGCACCCGGACGTCAACGCGTCCTGGGACGAGGCCGCGCAGGAGATCGTCTACAAGCACTACGTGAACCTGGGCATCGCCGCGGCGACCCCGCGCGGGCTCGTGGTGCCGAACATCAAGGACGCGCACCGGCTCGGCCTGCACGACCTGGCCGAGGGCCTCGCCGCGCTGACCTCGACGGCGCGTGCGGGCAAGGTGACGCCGCGCGACATGTCCGACGGCACGATCACGATCACCAACGTGGGCGTGTTCGGCATCGACACCGGCACCCCGATCCTCAACCCGGGCGAGGCCGCGATCCTCGCGTTCGGCGCGATCCGCGAGCAGCCCTGGGTGCACAAGGGGAAGATCAAGGTCCGGCACGTCACGCAGCTCGCGCTGAGCGTCGACCACCGCCTCGTGGACGGCGCGCTCGGCTCGATGGTGCTGGCGGACGTCGCGGCGGTCCTCGAGGACCCGGCGCAGGCGCTGGTCTGGGGCTGAGCTGCCGGCGGGCGCGCCGCGCCCGCCGGCAGCTCAGCCGTCCAGGCGCTCGGCCACCTCGGCCGGGAACCCGCCCGTCGCGACCGGGCCCCAGCGGGTCGGCGTGACCCGGATCAGGCTCTTGCCCTGCACCCGCATGGCGGCCCGGTACTCGTCCCAGTCGGGGTGCTCGCCGGCGATGCACCGGTAGTAGTCGACCAGCGCGTCCTCGGCCTCGGGCATGTGCAGCACCTCGGCGTCGCCGTCGACCTGCACCCAGGCGTCGTTCCAGTCGTCCGACAGCACGAGCACGGACACGCGCGGGTCGCGCTCGGCGTTCACCGTCTTGGCGCGGCCGGGGTACGTCGAGATGACGATGCGGCCCTGGTCGTCGACGCCGCCGCTCACCGGGGAGATCTGCGGGCGGCCGTCGCGCCGCGACGTGGCGAGCAGCAGGTGGTGCCGGGTGCGGACGAAGTCCAGCAGCTCGGGCAGGTCGACGGTCGTGTTCGTCGCGACGGAGCGGGCCATGCCCCGACCCTAGGCCGCGACCGGGCGGGCCGCCGGTCCGGCGCCGCCGGTCCGGCGTCGTCAGTCCGGCGTCGTCAGTCCGACGTCGGCACGTACGCGCCGTCGTGCTCGGCGCGGCTGCCGCCGGTGGCGTGGTCCTGCCACGCGTCGCCGGGCTGCTCGTCGTCCGTGCCCTGCTCCGGCCGGTCACCGCCGAGCGCGACGAGGAGCGCCCGCAGCGCCGGCCCCTCGTCGCCGCCGCGCGCCCGCCACGGCCCCAGCTCCCCGAACACGACGGCCCACGGCAGCAGCGGCCCGAGGTCGGCGGGCTCGTCGAGGTCCGCGAACCGCAGCCAGTCCTTCAGGCCGCGCAGGTCGTCGCGGAGGGCCGCGCCCTCGGCGGTCAGCGGCCGGACCACCTCGCGCCGCCGCCCGAGCAGCGCCGCGAACGCCAGCGAGATCACCACGAACCAGGCGCGGGAGTCCTGCACCGCCAGCGCGACGGCGACGACGGCGAGCGCCACGAGCGCCAGCCGCAGCGGCACCCGCTCGGGGCGCCGCGCCGGGCGGTACCGCAGGCCGAGGTCGAGCACGAGCGCGTTGACCGCGGCCTGCACCTCCCGCACCCGGCCCTCGAGCTCGACGTCGTCGGCCCGCAGCTGCGCGCGGCTCCCGACGTGCGGCTCGGCGCCGACCAGGGCGGCGACGAACGCGCGCTCGACCGGGTCGAGCGCGCGCGGGTCGACGACCTCGACGCGCGCGGGGTCGGCGGGATCGAGCCGGAGAGCGCCCCGGCGCACGAGCTCGGCGACCTGCGCGGTGGCGCTGCGCCGGCGCCACCGGAGCACGTGCGCGCCGACGAGCACGCTCACCCCGGCGGGTGGGACGGGCTGCCGGGGCGGCCAGGTCGGGCGGCTCGGGTCGACGGGCGGCTGCTCCCGGACGATGCGGACGACCTCGATCGCGAAGCCCACGGCGAGGACGACCAGGGCGGGGCCGAGGAGGTCGGGCGACGGTTCCATCGGTCGCAGCCGATCACGCCCGGGTGAACGCGGGGTGTCGGCGCGACGGCGTCCCTGCCGGCCCGGCCCGCCGCGGTCGCTACGCCGCCGCGCCCGCCTCGCGCAGCAGGTCGACGGTGAGCGGCGCGAGCGGCAGCCGCGCGGCCTCGGCCGGCGTCACCCACACCGCCTCGGCGATCTCCGCGGCCGGGACCGCGCCGGTCACGCCGTCCACGGCGAACACGTGCGCCTCGAGGTGGTGGCCGGGCTCGTTCGCGGCGGGCGCGTCCCGGCGGCCGAGGTCCCGGACCCGTGCCGGGTCCACGACGACGGCGAGCTCCTCGCCGATCTCCCGGACCACGGCGGCGCGCGGGTCCTCGCCGGGCTCGATCTTGCCGCCCGCCTGCATGTAGGCGGCGGTGTCCCGCTTGCGGACGAGAAGCCACCGGCCCGCGTCGTCGACGATGACCGCCGCGGCGATCCGGAGGACGGGGTGGGCGTCGGTCACGGCCTCATCCTGCCCCCACCGCGGGGGTGGCCGCCGCCGACGTCCACGCGTCGCCGCGCAGCACGAGGCTGTCGAGCACCCGGACGCCGCAGTGCGCGGCGGCCTCGGCGAGCGCGGCGACCGCCCGGCCGTCGGCGGGGTGCGGGTCCGGGTAATCGAGGTCGTGCCGGTGCGCGAGCGCGAGCGTGACCCCGCCGCGGCGCAGGGTCTCGGCCAGCACCTCGCGCACCGCGAACGGCTCGTCGTGCGCGGCCGCCCCGGGCACGACGACGGCGCCGAGCAGCCGTGCCGCCCGGTCGCCGGCGACCGCCACCACCCGACCGTCCGCCGGCCCGGCGAGCAGCGGGGCCGCGAGCCGGGCGACGTCGGCCGGGGTGCGGACCGTCGCCCGCCGGTCGGTCGACGTGCCGAACCGGCGGGCCAGCGCGAGGGCGGCGACCACGCGGGTGGCCTTGGCGGGGCCGACCCCGGGGGAGCGCAGCAGGGCCGGAGGGTCCTCGTGCGCGAGACCGGCCAGACCGCCGTGCGCCACCAGCAGGTCGCGGGCGGTGTCGAGGGCGCTGGCGCCGCGCCGCCCCGAGCCGAGCAGCAGCGCGACCAGCTCGACGTCCGACAGCGCGTCGGCGCCCAGGCGCAGCATCCGCTCCCGGGGCCGCTGGTCCGGGTCGAGGTCGGCGAGCATCGGGGTCCGCATCTCCTCGACCCTAGGGGCGGCGCGGACGCCGGGGCGGGAGTTGTCCACAGGCACGGCCCGCGGCCCCGGGGTGCCGGCCGACCGGCCTCCGGTTTCCGGTGCGCCCACCGCCGATCGCCGTGGGCGGCGCCGGGAACCGGAGGCGGGGTGCGGCGGGTGATCCGTGCCACCCGTGGCGCACCGGGCGGCCCGTGCGGGTGATGATGGAGCCGTGATCCCCTCCGAGCGCCCGACCCCCGCCCCCGCGCCCGCCCGCCCCGTCCGCGACGTCGGCCGCGCCCGCGTGGCCGCCGCGCCGGCCCCGGCGCCCCGTGCGTTCGCCGCCGTCGCGGCCCTGCTGCTGGCGCTCGCGGCCGTGCTGCTGACCGCAGGCCGCGCCGACGCGCACAACGCGCTGCAGGGCACCGACCCGGCGGACGGGTCGACCGTGGACGCGCCGCCCGCGCGCGTCACGCTGACGTTCGACCAGCCGGCGCAGTCGCTCGGCACCGAGATCGTCGTGCTCGGCCCGGACGGCAGCACCGTGAGCGAGGGGACCGCCGAGCTCGTGGACAACACGGTCTCCCAGGCGCTCGCCGCGGACCTGCCCGCCGGCGCGTACTCCGTCGAGTGGCGGGTCACCTCGGCCGACGGCCACCCGCTGTCCGGCACCCTCGCGTTCACCGCGACGTCCGGGTCCGTGACCGCCGTCCCGGCCGCGCCCGAGACGATCGAGCCGACCGCCGAGCCGACGATGTCGACCCAGGCCGAGGAGCCGTCGTCCGAGGCCACGGTCTCCGCGACGCTCGCGCCGCAGCAGGAGCTCGCCGAGGACGAGGACGCCGGGGTGGCGGCCGGCGTGGTCGCCGCGATCGTCGTGGCCGTGCTGGCCGCGGGCGCGGTCGCCGTGTTCGTGGTCCGCGAGCGCCGCCGGTCGCACGGCACGGGGTCGGCGGGCGGCACCGACGGCTCCGACGGCCCGACCGGCTCCACCGGCGGGGACGGCCGGGCGGAGGGCTGATGGCCCCCGGCGTCGCCGCACCCGCCGGCCCGCGCCCGGCGCGCAGCCCCCGCACCGCGGACGGCGGTCGGCGGCGCCAGGCCGACTGGCTGCGCATCGCCGCGCTCGCCGTCGCGGCCGTGGCCGCGGTCGTCGCGGGCATCGCGTTCACGGGCGCGGCGGCGCCGACCGCCCTGCGCGACCCCGGTGCCCTCGTGCGCTGGGGCCTGCCGATCGCGTCGACCGGAGCCGAGCTCGCCGCGTCCGCGACCCTCGGCGGCCTCGTGCTGCTGGCGACCGTCCTGGTCCGGCGCGACGAGGCGATCGTGCGCGCGGCGTCCGGGATCACGGCCGTGGCGGCCGCGGTGTGGACGCTCACCGCCGTCGTCGAGCTCGTCCTCACCTACGCGAACGTCGCGGGCCTGTCGCCCACCGACCCGGCGTTCGGCGGCGAGCTCGGCCAGTTCGTGACCCAGTTCGAGCTCGGCCGCGTCCTGCTGACGGTCGCGGTGGTGGCGGCGGTCGTCACGGCGCTCGCGCTGATGACCACGTCCCCGCTCGGCGCCGCGTGGACGGCCCTGCTCGTCGTGATCGCCCTGTGGCAGTCGGCGCAGACCGGGCACGCCGCCGGTGCCGCGAGCCACGACCTCGCGACGTCGTCGATGTTCCTGCACCTCGTCGGCGCCGCCCTGTGGATCGGGACGCTCGTGGCGCTGTCCCCGCTGGCGCACCGGCTCGGCGCGGACCTCGCCCCGGCCGTCGCCCGCTTCTCCGCCATCGCCGCGTGGTGCTTCGTCGCCGTCGCGGTGTCGGGGGCGGTCAACTCCGTCATCCGCCTGGGCTCCTGGTCGGACTGGACGACCCGGTACGGCGTGCTGCTGCTGGTCAAGATCGCGCTGTTCGGCGTCCTCGGCCTGCTCGGCCTGGCGCACCGGCGCCGCGTGGTCGGCCGCCTCGCCGGGGACGCGCGCGCCCTCGCCACGTGGCTGTTCTGGCGGCTGGTCCTGGTCGAGCTGACGGTCATGGGCGCCGTGTCGGGCGTCGCCGTCGCGCTGGGCTCGTCGCCGCCGCCCGTGCCGGACGACCCGATCACCGACCCGACCCCGGCCGAGATCGTCACCGGCCACCTGCTGCCGCCCGAGCCGACCACGCTGTCCTGGATCACGCAGTGGCGTTGGGACGTGCTGCTCGCGTCCGCGGCGGTCGCCGGGATCGTCGTCTACCTGCGCTGGGTGCTCCGGCTGCGTCGCCGCGGCGACTCCTGGCCGTGGGCGCGCACCGCGTCCTGGGTCGCCGGGATGGTGCTGTTCTTCTGGACCACCTCCGGCGGGCCGGCGATGTACGGGCACGTGCTGTTCAGCGCGCACATGGTCGAGCACATGATCCTGGCCATGGTGATCCCGGTGCTGCTCGCGCTGTCCGCGCCGGTGACCCTGGCGCTGCGCGCGCTGCCGTCGCGGGGCGGCCGCGCCGGCGCCGGTCGAGGGGCCCCGGACGCCTCACGCGGGCCGCGGGAGTGGCTGCTGGGCCTGGTGCACAGCCGCTGGGGCCGGTTCCTCGCGAACCCGGTCGTCGCCGCGGTGAACTTCGCCGGGTCGATGATCGTCTTCTACTACACCGACGTGTTCCGCTGGGCGCTGACCTCCGAGGTCGGGCACTACGCGATGGTGGTGCACTTCTCGCTCGCCGGGTACCTGTTCGTCAACGCCCTGGTCGGCATCGACCCGGGCCCGAACCGCCCGCCGTACCCCCAGCGGCTGCTGCTGCTGTTCGCGACGATGGCGTTCCACGCGTTCTTCGGCGTCGCGCTCACGACCGGCGACGTGCTCCTCGTCCCCGACTGGTTCGGTCTGCTCGGCCGCGAGTGGGGGCCGTCGGCGATCGTCGACCAGCAGCGCGGCGGCGGTGTCGCGTGGGGCATCGGCGAGCTGCCGACCCTGGCTCTCGCGATCGCCGTGGCGTTCGCGTGGGCGCGGGACGACGAGCGCACCGCGAAGCGCCGGGACCGCAAGGTCGCGCGCGACGGCGACACGGAGATGGACGAGTACAACGCG
Source organism: Cellulomonas sp. PS-H5 (assembly GCF_019265565.1). NCBI lineage: Bacteria > Bacillati > Actinomycetota > Actinomycetes > Micrococcales > Cellulomonadaceae > Cellulomonas > Cellulomonas sp. PS-H5. Next base: position 38,380 of record NZ_JAHVCI010000034.1, on the reverse strand, counting down.
ATGCTCGCGCGGCTGGCGGAGCGGGACGAGGGCAGAGCGCCGAGTTCCCGTGAGGTGCCGCGGGAGCCGTGATAGGACGGCGGGGTGACCGACGCCGCTGAGCCCACGCCCGAGACCACGCCCCCGACCCCGTTCCACGACCTCGACGCCTACGTCGCCCTGCCCCGGATGTCCGGGCTGGCGCTGTCCCCGGACGGCACCCGGCTCGTGACCGCGGTGTCGACGCTCGACGCCAAGCGCACCCGGTACGTCACCGCGCTGTGGGAGGTGGACCCCGAGGGCGTCCGCCCCGCCCGGCGCCTGACGCGGTCCGCGAAGGGCGAGTCCGCCGCCCGGTTCGCCTCGACGGGCGACCTGCTGTTCACCTCGGCCCGCCCCGACGCCGACGCGGACGCGCCCGACGACGAGCCGCCCGCCGCGCTGTGGCTGCTGCCCGCCGACGGGGCCGAGGCGCGCGTGGTCGCGTCGCGGAGGGCCGGCATCGGCGGCGTCGTGGTCGCCGAGGACGCGCCCGTCGTGGTCGTCCCGTCGGACGTGCTGCCGAGCGCCGCCGACGACGCGGAGGACGAGCGGCTGATCGGCGCGCGCAAGGACGCGAAGGTCGCCGCGATCCTGCACTCCTCCTACCCGGTGCGGTACTGGGACCACGACCTGGGGCCGGCGCGGCCGCGGCTGTTCGCGGGTGACCTCACGACGGTCGCGGCGTCGCCCGAGGCCGGGGCCGCCGCGCCGAGGCTCGCGCTGCGCGACCTGGCGCCCGACGCCGGTGCCGCGCTCCAGCACCAGGACGCGGTGCTGTCGCCCGACGGCCGCACGCTGGTGACCTCGTGGGCGCAGCCGGGCGCGCGGGGCACGCTCCGCCAGCAGCTCGTCGCCGTCGACGTCGCCACCGGGACCCGCCGCGTGCTCGTCGACGACCCGACGGCCGACCTGGCCGGCCCGGTGGTCTCGCCGGACTCCCGGCGCGTCGCCTACGTGCGCGAGACGATCACGACGCCGACCGCCGCGCCGCAGGTGCAGCTCTGGGTCGCCGACCTGGACGCCGCCGACGCCGCGCCGCGCCGGGTCGCCGAGGGCTGGGACCGCTGGCCGCACGAGATCGCCTGGACCCGGGACGGCGCGGGCCTGCTGGTCGGCGCGGACCACCTCGGTCGCGGCCCGGTGTTCCACGTCGCGCTCGACTCCGGCGAGGTCACGCAGGTGACCGCCGACGACGCCGTGTTCAGCGACCTGCGGGTCAGCCCGGACGGCGCGACGCTGTACGCGCTGCGCGTGTCCTACGCGGCCCCGTCGCACCCGGTCCGGATCGACCTCGCGGCGGCCCTCGCCGGCGGTGAGCCGGTCGAGGCGGTCGCCCTGCCGGCGCCCGCGCCGCTGCCCGCGCTGCCCGGCACCCTCACCGAGGTGACGACGACCGCCGACGACGGCGCCGAGGTGCGCGCCTGGCTCGTGCTCCCCGAGGGCGCGTCCGCCGCGTCGCCCGCGCCGCTGCTGCTGTGGATCCACGGCGGCCCGCTCAACTCCTGGAACGCGTGGTCCTGGCGGTGGAACCCCTGGATCATGGCCGCCCGCGGCTACGCCGTCCTGCTGCCCGACCCGGCGCTGTCGACCGGCTACGGCCAGGACTTCGTGCAGCGTGGCTGGGGCGCCTGGGGCGCGGCGCCGTACACCGACCTCATGGCGATCACCGACGCCACGGTCGCGCGCGCGGACGTCGACGAGACCCGCACGGCCGCGATGGGCGGCTCGTTCGGCGGCTACATGGCCAACTGGGTCGCGGGGCACACCGACCGGTTCCGGGCGATCGTCACGCACGCCAGCCTGTGGGCGCTCGACCAGTTCGGCCCGACGACGGACCACTCCTTCTACTGGGAGCGGGAGATGACGCCGGAGATGGCACTGGCGAACTCCCCGCACCTGTCGGTCGAGAAGATCGTCACCCCGATGCTCGTCGTGCACGGCGACAAGGACTACCGGGTGCCGATCGGCGAGGGCCTGCGGCTCTGGTACGAGCTGCTGTCGAGGTCCGCGCTCGCGGCCGACGAGAACGGCGAGACCCCGCACCGGTTCCTGTACTTCCCGGACGAGAACCACTGGGTGCTCAGCCCGCAGCACGCGAAGGTCTGGTACCAGGTGGTCGACGCGTTCCTCGCGGAGCACGTGCTCGGGCTCGGCGGCGAGGAGCTCCCGCCGCTGCCCGAGGTCCTGGGCTGAGGGCGTCGCCCGGGCCGCGCCCGCCGCGCGGCCCGGGCACCACCGCGCCGAACCACCCGCCCGGGCGTACCGCTCGGCGCGCGGAACTGCGGGTTCGCCGCCAGACTCGGTCCCGGAGCACCGGGCACCCCCGCCCGGGCCGGGAAGGAGTCCGACCATGGGCATCGGCGGCGGCATCGCCCTGATCGTCATCGGCGCGATCCTCGCGTTCGGCGTCAGCGACAACCTCGCGAACGTGGACCTCACGGTCATCGGCTACATCTGCATGGGCGCGGGCGTGCTCGCGCTGATCCTCGCGCTGGTGCTCAACAGCCAGCGGGCGCACACCTCGCACCGCGAGGAGGTCGTCGAGCGCTACGAGGGCCGCACCCCGCCCCCGGCGGCCTGACCCACCCGACCACGACGCGGCCCCCGGGACGATCCGGGGGCCGCGTCGTGTTCACTACTCCTGTGACCACCAGCAGCACCCGCCTCCCGAAGGTCCGCGCGTCCGAGCTCGTCGGCCGCGGCTGGCTCAACACCGGCGGCCAGGACGTCGCGCTCGCGGACCTCCGCGGCAAGATCGTCCTCCTCGACTTCTGGACGTTCTGCTGCATCAACTGCCTGCACGTGCTCGACGAGCTCCGCGAGCTCGAGGAGCAGTACCGCGACGTGCTGGTGATCGTCGGGGTGCACTCGCCGAAGTTCGTGCACGAGGCCGACCCGGTCGCGCTCGCCGCCGCCGTCGAGCGGTACGAGGTGCACCACCCCGTGCTGGACGACCCCGAGCTGGTCACGTGGTCCGCGTACACCGCCCGCGCCTGGCCGACGCTGGTCGTCATCGACCCCGAGGGCTACATCGTCGCCCAGATGGCGGGCGAGGGGCACCAGAGCAACGTCGAGCGCCTGGTCCGCGACCTGGTCGCCGAGCACGACGCCAAGGGCACGCTGCACCGCGGCGGCGGCCCGTACGTCCCGCCGGAGCCCACCGCGGGCACGCTGCGGTTCCCCGCGAAGGCCGTGGCGCTGCCGGGCGGCACGCTGCTGGTCGCCGACGCCGGGCACCACTCGCTCGCCGAGCTGGCCGCGGACGGCGAGACCCTGGTGCGCCGGATCGGGTCGGGAGAGCGCGGCCTCGTCGACGGCGGCCCGGACGAGGCGCGGTTCAGCGAGCCCAACGGCCTGACGCTGCTGCCCGAGGACGTCGCCGCCGAGGCGGGCTACGACGTGCTGGTGGCCGACACCGTGAACCATGCACTCCGGGGCGTGCGGCTGTCCGACGGCGCCGTCACCACCGTCGCCGGGACCGGGGTGCAGTACCTGGTCGGCGAGCCGACCGTGCCGTCCCCGCTGCCCGGCCGCACCGACCTGTGGCGGGCCGGCGGGGCGCGCGCCGCGACGTCGGTGCCGCTGTCCTCGCCGTGGGACGTCGTCTGGTCGCCGCAGACCGGCACCGCGCTGGTCGCGATGGCCGGCAACCACCAGCTCTGGGCGTTCGACCCGCGGGACGGCGTGGTCGAGCCCGTCGCCGGCACCATGAACGAGGGCCTGACCGACGGCGACCCGCGCGAGGCGTGGTTCGCGCAGACGTCCGGCACGGCGCTCGCCGCCGACGGCCGGGTGTGGCTGGCGGACTCCGAGGTGTCGGCGCTGCGCTGGATCGACCCGGGCACGCCGGCGGCGGCCCCGGCCTCGGCCGCGGCGGAACCGGCGGCCGGCGGGTTCGCGGGCCTGGTCGGGGCCGGCGCCGCGCTCGCCGTCGCGCGCACCGCGCCCACCGGCCCGGCGGACGCCTGGTCGGGTGCGGTCGTGGGCACCGCCGTCGGTGCGGGCCTGTTCGACTTCGGCCACCGGGACGGCGCGGCCGACCAGGCGCTGCTGCAGCACCCGCTCGGCGTGGCGGTGCTGCCCGACGGCTCGGTCGTCGTCGCGGACACCTACAACGGCGCGGTCCGCCGCTGGGCGCCCGCGGCCGACGGCGACGGCCCCGGCGAGGTCAGCACCCTGGCGACCGGGCTGGCCGAGCCGAGCGGGATCGTCGTGCAGGCCGATGCCGAGGCGGGCGGCGTCACGCTGCTCGTCGTCGAGTCGGCCGCCCACCGCCTGACCCGGATCGCGCTCCCGGCGACGCTGGCGGGCGAGGTGCTCGACGCCGGCGCGCACCGGACCCAGCGCCCGGTCACCGACATCGCCCCGGGCGAGCTGGCGCTGGACGTGGTGTTCACCCCGGCCGCCGGGCAGAAGTACGACGACCGGTTCGGGCCCTCGACGATGCTGCGGGTGTCGGCGACCCCGGCGGAGCTGCTGCTCGACGGCGCCGGCGACGACGTGCCGCTGACCCGCACCCTGCGGATCAACCCCGAGGTCGCCGAGGGCGTCCTGCACATCACCGCCCGCGCGGCGAGCTGCGACGCGGACCCGGCGATCGAGTTCCCGGCGTGCCACCTCAACTCGCAGGACTGGGGCGTCCCGGTCCGCGTGACCGCGGGCGCGCCGGCGGACCTCTCCCTCCCGCTGCACGGCTGACGCGCCGGGCGGGCCCGCGCCCGCCGCGCCCGCCGCGCTCGCCGCGCTCGCCGAGCGAGCAACCGACACGTCGAGCGAGTACCCGCTGGGTACTCGCTCGACGTGTCGAGTACCCCCTCGGCGGCGTCAGGAGGCGCCCAGGACCGCCAGCGAGAGCAGGGTCTGGAGCGTGGTCGTGACCGTGCGGTCGTCCGGGAGGGTCGACTCGACCGTGACCGACCACGGCGCCCGGCGGAGCTCCACCTGGCGCACGCCCGACACGTGCAGCGACGCCGTGCCGCCGCGCGCGACCACCACCGGGTCGCCGCCGTCGTGGCGCTGCACGGACCAGCCCGAGCCGCCCATCGCCTCGGTCGCGGCGGAGGCCAGGGCGCACAGCCGGGACAGCGGGGCCGGGCCGGTGGCCGACAGCGCCGTCACCGAGGCGGCCACGGTGCGGCCGAGCACCGCCCCCGGGTCGTCGGCGCGGTACTGCCGGGCCCGGGCCGCGGCGTGGCTGCGCTTGGCGTGGTACTGCGCGGCGTCGGCCCGGCGGAACAGCGACCGCGGCGTGGGCGCCGCCCCGAGCGAGCCGCGCGCCGAGGACGCGATGCCGTAGGACAGGGAGGCGCCGAACGGCAGGGCGCTGTCGCCCACCGTCGCGTCCATCACCTGCACGACCGTGGTCCGCGGGATCCCCGAGGTCACGACGCAGAACTCGTCGCCGCCGATCCGCGCGACCGTCGAGCCCGGGAGGCCCCCGCCCGCGCGGCGCAGCACCCCCGCCACGCTCCGCAGCAGCTCGTCGCCGGCGTCGTGGCCGAGCTCGTCGTTCACGCGCTTCAGCCCGTCGACGTCGCACATGACGATGCACGTCTCGTCGCCCGAGTCGATCGCCGCCTGCGCCGCCTCGTCGGCCACCCGGCGCGTGCTCAGGCCGGTCAGCGCGTCGTCGGACACCAGGTGCCGCACCTGCTCCGCGAGGTCGAGCCGCGCGACCTGCGCCCCGAGCAGCGCGCCCAGGACCTCGCCGCGGGCGGCGTCGTCCGGTGTGAACACGGGGGCGCGCTCGTCGCGCACCGCGCACAGCACGCCCCAGAGGTCGCCGTTGACGACGACGGGCGCGACGAGCGCGGGCCGCGGCCGGGCGGGGTCGTCGCCGGGCGCGGACAGCCACGTCTCGCGCCGCCGCACGAGGGCGCGCACGGCGTCGCCGTCGCGGAGCGCCTCCTCGGCGGCGGGCAGCTCGTCGGTGGGCTCGGCGGCGAGGACGTGCCAGTCGTCCTGCTCGAGCCGGGCGACGGCGGCCACCTCGACGTCGAGCAGGTCGCGGGCGGCGACCACGGCGGCCTCGTGCACCTCGCCGAGCGAGGCGGCGGCCCCGAGGCGGTGCGCGAGCAGCGCGAAGTGCCGGGCGTCGTCCCCGTCACCGCGGGGCGCGCTCGTCCGGGCCGGCGGCGGGGCGTCGGTCACCGGGACATCATCGCGTGTCGGGCTCCCGCCCACACGCGGGCGCACCGCGGGTCCTCCGTGCGGGTGAACGCGCGCCTCAGGCGGGCACGGCCTCCGGCTCGAGCGCGCCGGTCGCGGCCCGCTCGCCGGCGCCGACGGCGCGGAGCACGAACAGGACGGTCGACTCGATCGCCCGCTCGCGGGCCGGCTGGTCGTCGGGCAGGCCGCGGCTGCTCAGGCAGGCGTTGACCAGGGACACCGTCGTGCCCAGGTCCTGCTCGGGGAACGCGCCGGACTCGATGCCGGCGGACAGCACGCGGCGCAGCATGGCCTCGACCAGCACGACGTGCTCGCGGACGCGCTGCTGCGTGCTGCGCGACAGCACCGACCGCAGATCCGGTCCCGGGGCGAGGTGGTAGTCGCGCTTCAGCTCGCACTGCGCCCGGACGAAGGCGCGCAGCTGCTCGGTCGGGTCGTCGATGCCGGCGAGCTCGGCCTCCAGCGCGGCCACGTACTGCTCGGTCTCGTGCATGATGAAGCCGACGAGCATCGACTCCTTGTCGGCGAAGTGGTTGTACACCGCCGTGCGGCCGACGCCGGCCGCCTGGGCGATGTCGGCGAGGGTGATCGAGTCGAACCCGCGCTCGGCCATCAGCCGGGACAGCGCGCCGAACAGGCGCAGCCGCGTCTGCTCCCGGTGCTCGTGCAGCGAGCCGCCGATGATCTTGGGCATGCTGACATGATCGCACGACCTGTCAGCATCGCGGGCGCCGCCGTGTGTGGGACGCGTGCAGGTGCGGGGCGGGGAGCGCGGGTCAGGCGGGGCGGTGCGCCTCGGCCAGCGCGGCGAACAGGGCGCGGTTGTGCCGGAACGCGGCGCGGGCCTCGTCGACCACCGCGGCCCGCTCGGCCTCCGTGAGGTCGAGCGCGTCGACCCGCGCGCGGTACAGGTCCTTGAACGGCTTGGGCTTCGGGATCGCGGGGAACGCGTAGAAGCCGACGCCCTCGTCCGCGACCGCGTAGTGCCGCTGCACCATCCGGCCGATGACCTGCCCGCCCGAGAGGTCGCCGAGGTACCGGGTGTACGCGTGCGCGACGTAGGGGCCGACGTCCGCGCCGCCCGCGCGGATGGCGGCGGCGTAGGCCGCCGTGGCGGGCAGCGGCACGGCGCGCTCGCGCCAGCCCGGCCCGGCGAGGTGTGCGAGGTCCGCCTCGATCGCCGGGACGCGGCTCAGCTCGTCGAAGACGACCCCGGCGCCCGCGGGGGTGCGGCGCACCAGCTCGCCGACCTCCTCCAGGGCCACGTAGACGGCGTGCAGCTGGAGCGCGAGGTCGACGTACGCCGCCGTCGTGAGCCGGCCGCCCAGGAGGTCCTCGACGAACGACGAGCCCTCGGCGGCCTCGTGCTCGGGGCGGGTCCCCTCGCGCAGCAGGAGCGACAGCGGGGTGGCCGCGGCCGCGGCCTCGGCGGCCGGGTCGTGGGCGCGCGGCGCGGCGGCGGGCAGGTCCTGCGTGGTGGTCATGTCTGCTCCCGGGGGCGCGCGGATGCCGTCGAGATGACGACGCGTCAGAACGTACCGCACCAAGTAAGGATTGCCTACCCTCCCTCGATGCTTGCACCAGGCGGCGCCCGCCCGGACGGCTGGTCCCGGACGTCCCCCGGCAGCGACTCGCGCGGGTTACCGTGCGTGACGTGACCGCCGCGACGCCCCCGGAACCCGACGCCGACCCCGACGACTACCGCCCCGCCGACCCGGACGCCAAGGACTGGACCTGGGTGATCGCCGAGCGCTGCCCCGAGTGCGGGTTCGCCGGCACCGACGTGGCCGGCCCGGACATCGCCGGCACGGTGCACGACCTGGTGCCGCGGTGGCGTGCCGCGCTCAACCGCCTGGACGTCCGGGACCGCCCGGCGCCCGGCGTGTGGTCGACGCTCGAGTACGGCGCGCACGTGCGGGACGTGCACCGGGTGTTCGCCGAGCGGCTGCGGCTGATGCTGGCCGAGGACGACCCGCTGTTCGCCAACTGGGACCAGGACGCCACCGCCGCCGAGGAGCGCTACGACCGGCAGGACCCGGGCCGCGTCGCGGACGAGCTGGCCGACGCCGCGGCCGCGCTCGCGGCGGAGTTCGCCGCGGTGCGCCCCGACCAGTGGGACCGCGCGGGCCGCCGGTCGAACGGGTCCTCGTTCACGGTCACGACGCTCGGGCAGTACTTCCTGCACGACGTGGTGCACCACCTGCACGACGTCCGGGCCTGACCGCCCGGCCGCGGAGACGCGGCGAGGCCCCTCGGACGCTTACTCCGAGGGGCCTCGATCCGGGGACGACGCTACGGGCCGGTGGGCTCGGCGGGACGCAGGCGCGCCGGACCCGCCCCTGACGGTCGCGAGACCGCACCGTCGTCCACAGATTCTGTGCACAACCCTGTGAACACCGCATGATCCTGCAGGTGACGCTGTGGACAACATGTGCACCCGGCGGTGGACGAGAATTCCCCGACGCAGACCCTTGCGGCCGTCGTCGCGGGGGGTCTAGAACTCTTCCAACGACCTCGACGGACGCACCGACCACCGCAGGGAGACCCGCCTCGACGGGTGCCCGGCGGGGCGGAGCCGGCGGGGCCGGGACCGGAGGGAGAACGACGGACCACCTCGGCGGGGCGACCCGGCGAGCTGCGGATGACGACGCAGAGGCCCGCTAGGACCCCGAGGGTCGGATCGTCGCCGTCCCGCCCGCGGCTGGTGCCCCCCGAGGTCGCCGCCGGGTGCCGGGGCGGAGCCGCACCGTCAGAGCGGCCGCCGGTCCCCGATCCGTCGGGGGCATAGGGACGACGATCGGGGAGGGCCCCTCGGACGCTTACTCCGAGGGGCCCTTCTCCGTGCCCGGGCTCGGTTACCCACAGGGTGGTCGGGGTTGTCCACACGTCGTCGTCCCCCGAACGGCCGCTCCGACCACCCGAGAGGGCGATATGTCGTGCTCTGTCCACAGGAGTTGTCCCCACCTTGTGCATGAGCCCGTGGATCGAGCGGGGGACCGGCGCCGCGACCTGTGGACGCGGTGTGCACGCGCGGTGCACGGCTGGGGATCGGCACTCGTCGGCGCGGGTCCTTCCTGGGGACGGGCGCCGTCAGGGCAGCAGGCGCAGCTTCCCGACGAGCCGGTCGACCCGGTTCCGCGGCCCGACGATGCTCAGGGCCAGGTAGTCGTGGTCGTCGACCGGCCGCTCCGCCATCGCCGCCAGGTACTCCCCGTACACGCGGATCTGCTGGGCGATGGCGGGCATGTCCGCCACGTGCACGCCGGGTGCCGCCGCGGCCTTCGCGCGCAGCTCCGCGAGCGTTGCCCGGGGAGCGCCCAGCACGGTGCAGCCGGTCCAGGGCAGGCCGGTGTGCACGTCGCCGCCGGCGTCGGACGCGGTGGGGCCCATGAGACCCGGGACGCCGGTCGCGGTGGCGGCGGTGACGCAGGCGACGGCGTTGGCGGCGCGGCCCGGCTCGAGCGCCTCGTCGACGACCACGACCCACTTGAGCCGGGCGGAGCGCGTCGGCTCGTCCAGGCGGATCTCGTCGGGCGCGAAGCCGACGGCCGGCGCCGCGGCGGGGCTGGGGTCGACGGCGGAGCCGGGGGCCGGCTCGGTGGCGGGGGGAGCGGCGCCGGGGCTGGTGGCGGCGGGCGCGGGGGACACGGTCACGACGACCTCCCGGGGGACGGCGCCACGGACGGTCCGTGGCGGTCGTCGTTCGACGACGAGTGGTGACGCTAGGCACCGGTACGGCACCTGTCCACGGTCGCCGTACGACGTACGGCTATGGTGGGCGAATGGCCGATCTCGACGCACTCGACACGGCGATCCTGCGCGAGCTGCAGGCAGACGCACGGCGGACCAACCGCGACGTCGCGGCCGCCGTGGGCGTCGCGCCCACCACCGCGCTCGACCGGACGCGGGCGCTGCGCGAGCGCGGGGTGATCCGCGGCGCGACGCTCGACGTCGACCTCGCCGCGATCGGGCGGCCGGTCCAGGCGCTCGTCGCCGTGCGGATCCGGCCGCCGACCCGCCGCAACATCGAAGGCTTCCGCGCCTGGGTGGTGGCGCTGCCCGAGACGCTCGGGGTGTTCGTCACGACCGGCACCGAGGACTTCCTCGTCCACGTGGCGGTGCCGGACAACGAGGCGCTCTACGGGTTCGTGATCGACCGGCTCACCGAGCGCCCGGAGGTCGTCGACGTGCGCACCTCGGTCGTGTTCGAGCACCTGCGCAAGCGCAGGGTCGACCCCGCCCCGGGTGCGGCGCGGTCAGCGCGCGGGGGCGGCGAGGGCGCCCGTGGGCGGTGAGTCGTCGGTGCCGGCGGCACCCGCGGTGCCGGCAGCGCCCGCGCCGCCGACGGCACCCGCGACCCTCGTCGGCGGACCTGTGACCGCGACCCGCGCCCGGGCGGTCCCCGGCGGCGCCGTCGCGGCCCTCGCCGCCGGCCGCGGCACCGGCGGCCGCCGCCCGGTCAGACCGACCCGGAGCCGGTGCGCGATCGTCTCGGCGTGCGTGACGAGGTCCTGGTAGCGCTCCGAGGACCGGGTGTCGAAGCGCAGCTCGACGGCCTCGCTCGCCCCGGCCGGGAACACTGTCCAGATCACCTCGTGGCGCAGCACGCCGTGGCTCCGGAGCGCCACGACCGCCTGGCCCGCCGGCAGCTCCCGCAGGGACGCGGTGTGGTACGTGATGCGGGTGGCCGTGTGCCGGGACCGCGCGATCTTGCGCTGCACCCGGTGCAGGTAGGCGGCGGCCGCGTCGGCCCCGACGGGGACCTCGACCAGGATCTCGCACGCGAGCCCCGCGACGACGTCGCCGGTGGGTTCCGGCACCCACGCGCCGGCGCGGACGTGGCGGGCGTTCAGGCCGACCACGGCGCGGTCCACGGCCTCGAGCGCCGAGCGCAGCCGGGCCACCGCGACCGGGCCGCCGGCGAGGTCGGCCGCGAACCGCCGGGCGACCCGCGGGGCGTCGCCGGGTCGCCACCCGCACCACCGCGGAGGCAGCCGCAGGTCGATGCGGGAGATCTCGTGCTTCATGCGGTCCTTCCGTCGGGCTGGCCCTGGGAAGGTAGGCGGGGGTCGAGTGACCCCCCGGACGTTGAGTAGGGGGAATCACTCAGAGCAGGTGGTGACCCGCAAGGCGGCCGACCGCGCGGGTCGCGGCGGGAACGGCGAAGGGCCAGGCGCGGCGGTGCCGGCCTGGCCCTCTCGGGAGAGCGGGTGACGGGAATCGAACCCGCGCTATCAGCTTGGGAAGCTGAAGTTCTACCATTGAACTACACCCGCGTGACCGTCCCCGGCTGCTCGAGCCGGGCGGTCGACACGCCCCCACGAGGGGAGCGCGCGTCCAGCATAGCGGCTCCGGACGCCCGCACACGCAGACGCCCGGAGCGCGCGTCACGCGTCGTCAGACGGTGACCTCCACCCGCACGGTGCTGCCCGCGGGCGCGTAGGGCACGGTCGACCCCTCGACCGGGACCCCGTCCACGACCAGCCGCCCGCGCGCGCCCGGCGCGCCGGCGTTGGTCACGGTGATCTCGTACCGGGCGCCGCGGGCGACCCGGGTGACGCCGAACGACGGCACGTCCGGCCCGATCTGCGGGTCGACCACCAGGCCGTCGTGCTCCGGCCGGACGCCCAGCAGGTACTGGGAGACGGCGACGAAGTTCCACGCCGCGGTGCCGGTGAGCCAGGAGTTCTTGGCCTCGCCGTGCCGCACCGCCTCCTTGCCCGCGATCATCTGCGCGTACACGTACGGCTCGAGCCGGTGCACGTCGGAGATGTCCTCGCGGTAGGCCGGGGTGATCCGGCGGTAGTAGTCGAACGCCTGCTCGCCGCGGCCGAGGACGGTCTCGCCGATGATCACCCACGGGTTGTTGTGGCAGAAGATGCCGCCGTTCTCCTTGTAGCCCGGCGGGTAGGTGGACACCTCGCCGAGCTCGATCTGGTAGCTCGTGTAGGCGGGCGACTGCAGGACCATGCCGTGCGGCGTCGCCAGGTGCTCGCGCACCGAGTCGAGCGCGCGCACCGCGGGGGAGGCGGGGTCGGCCGGGTTCTCCGGGTCGACGCCGATGCCGGCCATGACCGCGAAGCCCTGCGGCTCGATCCAGATCTTGCCCTCGGGCGACGCGTCGGTGCCGACCGGGTTGCCGTAGAAGTCGTAGGCGCGCAGGAACCACTCGCCGTCCCAGCCGTGCTCCAGCACCGCGGTCCGCATGGCCTCGATCTCGGTGCGCGCGCGAGCCGCGACGTCGGCCAGGCCGCGGCGCTCGGCGAGCTCGGCGTACTCGGGGCCGATGTGCACGAACATCGCGGCGATGAACACCGACTCCGCGACCCCGCCGGCCTGGTTCTCGGTCGTCTGGAACGACTCGCCCGGCTCGGTGGAGAAGCAGTTGAGGTTGAGGCAGTCGTTCCAGTCGGCGCGGCCGATGAGCGGCAGGCCGTGCGGGCCGCGGTTCGCGACCGTGAACTCGAACGACCGGGTCAGGTGCTCGAACAGCGGCACCTCGGAGCCGGGCTCGTTGTCGAACGGCACCGGCTCGTCGAGGATCCCCCAGTCGCCGGTCTCCTTGATGTAGGCGGCGACGCCGAGGATCAGCCACAGCGGGTCGTCGTTGAAGCCCGACCCGATGTCGTTGTTCCCGCGCTTCGTCAGCGGCTGGTACTGGTGGTACGCGGAGCCGTCGGGGAACTGGGTCGACGCGATGTCGATGATCCGCTGCCGGGCGCGCTCCGGGACCAGGTGCACGAAGCCGAGCAGGTCCTGGTTCGAGTCGCGGAAGCCCATGCCGCGGCCGATGCCGGTCTCGAAGTACGACGCCGACCGGGACATGTTGAACGTGACCATGCACTGGTACTGGTTCCAGATGTTGACCATCCGGTCGAGCTTCGGGTCCGTGCTCGTCACCGAGTAGGTGGACAGCAGGTCGGTCCACGACGTCCGCAGCGCCTCGAAGGCGGCGAGCGTCTGCTCGGTGGTGGCGAACCGGGACAGCAGGGCGTGCGCGCGCTCGCGGTTCACGCGCTGCATCGCCGGGACGCCCGCGGCCTCGTCGGCGGGCGCCCACTTCTCGTCGTGCGGGTTCTCGACGTAGCCCAGCACGTAGGTCAGCGACCGGCTCTCGCCCGGGGCGAGCGTGACGTCGACCTGGTGCGAGCCGATCGGGTACCAGCCGGACGCGATCGAGCCGCTGGCCCGGCCGGCGTGCGGCACGGCCGCCTCGCCGAGCCCGTTGTACGGGCCGGTGAAGGAGTCCCGGTCGGTGTCGAACCCGTCGGCGCGGGTGTTCACGCCGTAGACCGCGTAGTGGTCCCGGCGCTCGCGGTACTCGGTCTTGTGGAAGATCGCCGAGCCGTGCGGGCCGTCCAGCTCCACCTCGACCTCGGCGAGCGACAGGTTGCGCTGGTAGTTCGTCTGGTCGTCCTGGGCGTTCCACAGGCAGAACTCGACGAACGAGAACAGGCTGACCGTCTTCTCCGCGGCGGAGGTGTTGGTCAGCGTGACGTGCTGGACCTCGGCGGTCTCGCCGAGCGGCACGAAGAACAGCGTCTCGACCCGCAGGCCGCCGCGCTCGCCCGTGATGCGGGAGTAGCCCAGGCCGTGCCGCGCCTCGTAGTGGTCGAGCTCGGCCTTGACCGGCAGCCAGCCCGGCGTCCAGACGTCGCCGCCGTCGTGCACGTAGAAGTACCGGCCGCCCTCGTCGGCGGGGATGTTGTTGTACCGGTAGCGCGTGAGGCGGCGCATCTTCGCGTCCCGGTAGAACGAGTAGCCGCCGCCGGTGTGCGAGAGCAGCGAGAAGAACTCCTCCGAGCCGAGGTAGTTGATCCACGGGTACGGGGTCCGCGGCGTCGTGATGACGTACTCGCGTGCCTCGTCGTCGAAGTGGCCGTACCGCATCGTCGCGCCTTCCGGTCGTCTGTGGGGGCCGCTGCGGGAGCGCTCCCACGCGGCGTGCGTCGGTCAGCGTAGCGCACGGTCGAAGCGCTTCCGGCGGGCCGTGGTCCCACGCCGGCCGAGCATCCCGCGGACCCGGAGCGGAGGTCGTGGCGTAGTCCTGGGCGCGTGGCGGGGAGTGGCGCCGTCGCGCGTCTGCGCTCGTCGCCGACGTCGTGGACGTCTAGGCGTGCGTAGGGCCCGAGCGCTCTGTCCTCCGGACAGGGTCTCGGGCCCTCGACTTCCACGAGGATCAGCTCCCCGGGCGATAGCGGCACTCTAGCGAAGCAGCGTCCGGGGACGGAAGCCCGATCTCGTCGGCCCCGCCGACCCCGGTACCGTGGTCCCGTGCTGCTCTCCGACCGCGACATCACCGCCGAGCTCGACGCCGGCCGGGTGGTCCTCGACCCCCACGACCCCGCGATGGTGCAGCCGTCGAGCGTCGACGTCCGTCTCGACCGGTTCTTCCGGCTGTTCGACAACCACAAGTACGCGGTCATCGACCCGTCCCAGGACCAGCCCGACCTCACGCGGCTGGTGGAGGTCGACGGCGACGAGCCGTTCGTGCTGCACCCCGGCGAGTTCGTCCTGGGCTCCACGTTCGAGCAGGTCACGCTCCCCGACGACATCGCCGCGCGCCTGGAGGGCAAGTCCTCGCTCGGCCGGCTCGGCCTGCTCACGCACTCGACGGCGGGGTTCATCGACCCGGGCTTCTCGGGGCACGTGACCCTGGAGCTGTCGAACGTCGCGACGCTGCCGATCACGCTGTGGCCCGGCATGAAGATCGGGCAGATGTGCTTCTTCCGGCTGTCGTCGCCGGCCCTCGCCCCGTACGGCTCGGGCGCCACCGGCTCCCGGTACCAGGGCCAGCGCGGCCCGACCGCCTCGCGCTCGTGGCAGCACTTCCACCGCACGCAGGTCTGACCCCGTCGTGACCGCGTCGCTGCCGCCGCTGCCCGAGGTGCCCGCCGCCGCGGGCGTGACGCCGCCGCCCGGGCGGCACCTGCTGGTGCTGCCCGAGGGGGTCGCGCCCGACGAGGTCGACGTGCTGGCCAGCAGCCGGTTCCCCGCCGCGCGGTGGGAGCGCCCGCCGCGGGTGCCCTCCGGCCGGCGCGCGTCCGGCGCGAGCCGCGCGCCCGCGCCCGCGGCCACGCCCGGTGTGCTGCGGCTCGGGCGGCTGTCGACCCTGACGGGGCCGTTCGCGCTGGAGCCCGCGCAGCTCGCCCGCTGGGGGCTGCCGTCCGACGCGCGGGTCGCCTGGGTCGTCGACTGCCCGCGCGAGCGCGCCGAGCAGCCCGCGTTCGGCGGGGACCGGGACGGTCTGCGCCGCGCGTTCGGGACCGCCGGACCGGTGCGGGAGGAGCAGCGCGTCGTGCTGTGGCTCGTCGCGGTGGCCCGCCGGCTCGGCGGCGCGCTGCGCGTCGACACCGGCGTGGTGCTCGAGCCGGACATGGACGCGGCGCTCGACCTCACCGTGCTCAGCGACCGCTGGGTGGAGCCCGAGACGGTGCTCGCCGCCGCGCACCGCGTGTCGTCCCGCGCCGCGCTGGACGTGCCGAGCGCCCCCGACCCCCGGAGGGCCTCGCCGCAGCAGGCCGGCGCCGCGCTCGCGGCCCGGGACCGGGTGGGCGCGGGCGTCGCCGACGCCGAGGAGCGCCGCCGGCTGCACGCCGAGGCCGACGCCTTCGACGCGCACATGCGCGAGAACCCGCCGGCCGCCGAGGCGTTCGGCCTGCAGGTCGACCTCGGCGTCGACGGCATCGTGGTCGTCGAGGTGGCCGCCGAGGCCGAGGTGCCGCTGGTGCTGGCGGCGGTCGACTGGGCGCAGGGCGAGGTCGTCGCGTACCGGGTGCGGTGGGAGGCGCCGGACGTCGAGCAGCTGGAGTCCGAGCGGCCGTCGCTCCCGCACCGGGTCGCGCGCGGCCGCGCGGCGCGGGTGGTGCGCGGGGTCGCGCGCGAGGTGCACGCCGAGGTGGGCGGGGAGATCGCCGACATGGCGGGCTTCCTGGTGGACCCCGCCGACCTCTGACCCCGGGGCCGACGGCACCGCGCGGGAAGCGCTCCCTGTTGCGACCCTCCCGACCCCGGCTGACGATGGACGCGGGTCGACGCCCGCCGGTCTCCACACCGGCGGGCGTCGCCTTTCGCATTCACCGCCCAGGACGGAGGACGCCGCATGGCCGACCAGTACACGTTCCAGGACCCGATCGCGCAGTACCCGATGCCCGAGCCGCCGGAGCAGAGCCAGGACGGGCCCGGCCTCGACGCCGACCTGCAGCCGCTCGCCGACCACGGCCAGGACACCTACCGCGGGTCCGGCCGCCTCGAGGGCCGGAAGGCGATCGTCACCGGCGGCGACTCCGGCATCGGGCGCGCCGTCGCCATCGCGTTCGCCCGGGAGGGCGCCGACCTCGTGCTGTCGTACCTGCCCGAGGAGCAGGAGGACGCCGAGCACGTGGCGCAGCTGGTCCGCGACGCCGGCCGGAAGGTCGTGCTCGCCCCCGGTGACGTCGCCGACCAGGCCTACAGCCGGTCGCTGGTGCGCACGGCGCTCGACGAGCTCGGCGGCCTGGACACGCTCGCGATCATCGCCGGGCGCCAGCAGTACGTGGAGGACATCACCGAGCTGACCCCGGAGTCGTTCGACGAGACCTTCAAGACGAACGTCTACGCCCTGTACTGGCTGGTCCAGGAGGCGGTGCCGCACCTGCCTAAGGGCTCCAGCATCATCACGACGTCGTCGATCCAGGCGTACCAGCCGGCCCCGATCCTGGTCGACTACGCCACGACGAAGGCCGCCATCAACACGATCTCGAAGGCGCTCGCCGGACAGCTCGCGCCGAAGGGGATCCGGGTCAACGTCGTGGCACCGGGGCCGATCTGGACCCCGCTGCAGACCGCGGGCGGCCAGCCGCCGTCGGCGCTGCCGGAGTTCGGGCAGCAGACGCCGTACGGCCGCGCGGGCCAGCCGGCCGAGCTCGCCCCGGCGTACGTCTACCTGGCTTCCCAGGAGTCCAGCTACGTCAGCGGCGAGACGCTGAACGTCAACGGGGGGATGCCGACCCCGTGACGGCGAGCCGCGCATGACGGAGCAGCCGGGCCTCGAGAACCTGGACGGCGACGCCGGCACGCGCACGGAGGGGTCGGGCCACGCGGCGGCGGACGAGCCGCGGGACCCGACCCCCCGCACCGGCGGCTACGCCGACCTGCGCGCCTACGCGGTGCTCGGGGACGGGCGGACCGTCGCGCTGGTCGCGGACGACGGCCGGGTGGACTGGTTCCCGGTCCCCGACCTGGACACGCCGCCGACGTTCGCCGCGCTGCTGGACGCGGACGCCGGCGGCTACGTCGAGCTCGCGCCGACGGTGCCCTACCGACTGCGCCGGCAGTACGTCGTCGGCACGAACGTGCTGGTCACGACGTACGACACCGCGGACGGGCAGGCACGGGTCACGCAGGCGATGAACACCGGCGTCGCGGGGCGGCTGCCGTGGAGCGAGCTCGCCGCGCGGGTGGAGGGCCTGTCGGGTTCCGTGCCGATGGCCTGGCGCGTCGCGCCGGGGACCGTGCTCGGCACGGCGTCGCCGTGGGTGCAGCGGACGGTCCAGGGCCCCGTGCTGCGGGTCGACGGCGTGACGCTCACCGTGCGCACGCTCGGCGAGATGACGACGGTCGTCGACGACCAGGCCTGCACGGGTGCGTTCGAGGCGACCGCCGGGTCGCGGCACCTCGTCGCGGTCGCCGGCACCGAGCGCGAGCCGGTCATGCTGCCCGACCCCGAGGACGTCGACCGCGGCATCGACCGGACGGTCGACAACTGGCGCGCCTGGACCCGCGAGTTCCACTACGACGGGCCGTGGGGCAAGGCGGTGCAGCGCAGCGCGCTCGCGCTCAAGCTGCTGCTGCACGAGCCGACCGGCGCCATCGCCGCGGCGGGCACGACCTCGCTGCCCGAGAGCCTGGCGGGCGGCAAGAACTGGGACTACCGGTACGCGTGGGTCCGGGACGCCGCGTACACGCTGGACGCGTGGATCGGCTTCGGCCTGCGCGAGGAGGTGCACGCCGCCATCTCGTGGACGCTGCGCACCCTGCGCGAGCACGGGATCCGGATCTTCTTCGGGCTCGACGGCGCGCTGCCGCCGGAGCCGGAGCGCCACGACGTGCCGGGCTGGCGGGGGATCGGCCCCGTCGTCACCGGGAACCGCGCGGACGGCCAGCTGCAGCTCGGCGTCTACGGCGACGTCCTCGCGGTGGTCCGCGGGTACGTCGACGCGGGGAACCTGCTCGACGCCGAGACCGGCCGGCTGCTCGCCGCGGTCGCCGACGAGGCCGCCGACGCCTGGCACCGCCCCGACGCCGGCATGTGGGAGCTGACCGAGGAGCGGCACTACACGTCGTCCAAGCTCGGCTGCTGGCAGGCGCTGCAGTGCGCGGTGCACCTGGCCGAGCTCGGGCAGATCCCCGGCGAGCCCGACCGCTGGCGCGCCGAGGCGGACCGGATCGCCCGCTGGGTCGACGAGCACTGCTGGTCCGAGGAGCGCGGCGCCTACGTGATGCACCCCGGCTCCGACGCACTCGACGCGTCCGTGCTGCTGCACGCGCGCAGCGGGTTCGACACCGGTGAGCGCATGAGCCGCACCGTCGACGCCCTGCGCGCCGAGCTCGGCTCCGGCCCGCTGCTGCACCGGTACACCGGCATGCCCGAGGAGGAGGGCGCGTTCGTCGCGTGCGCGTTCTGGGGCGTGGCCGCGCTGGCGCTCGTCGGGCGGACCGACGAGGCGGCGCAGTGGATGGGCGAGCTGCTCGACCTCGCGAACGACGTCGGCGTGTGGCCGGAGATGATCGACCCGGCGACCGGCGACTTCCTCGGCAACCTGCCGCAGGCGCTGAGCCACCTCGCGCTGGTGCAGGCCGCGCTCACCCTGGCGCCCGCGCTGCGCGACGTCCCGCCGCGCGACGACCCGCCGCGCGACGACAGCGACGCGGCGGGCTGACCCGCTCCGCCGCCCCCCACCACAGGCGCCCGCCGACCGGCCGGCGCCACCCGCACCCGAGGAGGACCCCATGGACCTGGGCATCACCGGCCGCGTCGCGCTCGTCACCGGCGGCGACTCCGGCATCGGCCTCGCCACCGCCCGCCTGCTGCTCGCCGAGGGCGCCCGCGTCGTGCTCACCGACCAGGACGCGTCCGCGCTCGAGCGGGCGGTCGCCGACCTCGGCGCCGGCCCGGACCGTCTGGTGCCGGTGCTGGCCGACCTCACCGTCCCGGCCGAGGTCGAGGCGCTGCTCGCCCGGGCGCACGACGCGTTCGGCGCCCCGGAGATCCTGGTGCACGCCGCGGGCGTCACGGGCGCGCAGGGGCTGTTCCACGAGATCGACGACGAGGGCTGGGCCCGCACGATCGAGGTCGACCTGCTCGCGGCGGTGCGGGTCGTGCGCGCCGTGCTCGGCCCGATGCGGGAGGCGGGCCGCGGCCGGATCGTGCTGCTCGCCTCGGAGGACGGCGTGCAGCCCTACGTCGACGAGCTGCCGTACTGCGCGTCGAAGGCCGGCGTGCTGTCGCTGGCCAAGGGGCTGTCGAAGTCGTACGGCGCCGAGGGCGTGCTGGTCAACGCGGTGTCCCCGGCGTTCATCGCCACGCCGATGACCGACGCGATGATGGCGAAGCGGGCCGAGCAGCGCGGCACGGACCGGGACGAGGCGATCGCGTCGTTCCTCGACGAGGAGCGCCCGGGCATGGTCCTGAAGCGGCGCGGCGAGGCCGAGGAGGTCGCCGCCGTGATCGCGTTCCTGGTGTCCGAGCGCGCGAGCTTCGTCACCGGCGCGAACTACCGGGTCGACTCCGGGTCGGTCGCGACGATCTGACGTCGCGGTCGTGCCCGAGTGTGCCGTCACCCCGCGGTGACGGCACACCCGGACGCCCGCCCGGAGGCGGTCAGTCCCGGTCGGCCTCCGGTGCCACCGTGCCCAGCGGCTCGGTCGGGGCGGCGGCGTCCCGACGCGACCGGCGACGCGGCGGCGCGGGGGGCTCGGGGGCGTCCTCGCCGGCGGCGGGGACCGGGTCGAGGACGATCGTCGCGTCCGCGGTCCCCGGATCCGGTGCGGTCCCGCCGGCCCCGACCTCGGCGGCCGGGCGCGTGCTGACCCGCGTCGGCGCCGTCTCCTCCGGCGCGACGGGCGCGGCAGGGGGGCCGTCCGGGGACGCCGCGGGCGTGTCCGCCGGCGGCGCGACCGGGTCCGCCGCCGAGGCGCCGTGCTGCGCCCCGTCGGGTGGCGTCAGCTGGATCGCGGTCGTGCTCACGTTCGCGGCGACCGTCTCCCCGGCGGCGGCCCCGCGGCCGCTGGTGCGCCGCGCGGCGCCGGTCACCGCGACGATCCGTGCGACCGGACGACCGTCCCGGGTGAGCGTGACCTCGTCGCCGTGCTCGACGGCGTGCACCAGGGCGGGGAGCCGGGACGCGGCGTCGGCGAGCGTGACCGACCCGGCGGGGACGGGTGCCCCCGGCAGGGCGGCGGCCTCCGTCGCCTCGGCGGGCCGGGCGTCGGCCCGGGCGTCGATCGCCCGCGTCACGGCCTTCATCGCCTCGGCGAGCAGGAACACCAGGATCGCGAAGCCCAGGGTCAGCGCCCACTCCCGCAGGCCGATGGGTGCCGAGTCGAACCAGGAGTTCATGAACGGCACGTACATGAAGAACACCTGCAGCGCGACCAGCGCGCCGGTCGCGATCCACACCACGCGGTTCCCGCGCAGCACGCGCAGGGTGAGGCTGGACTCGCCGAGGAACCGGCAGTTGAACAGGTACGCCAGCTGCCCGAGGGCGAGCATCGTCACCGCGGTCGTCTGGGCGACCGCGTAGTCCGTGCCCCGGGCGTCCTCGATGAAGAACACCGCCAGGGTGGCGCCGCCGATGAGCAGCGACACGACGACCACGTGCCGCAGCGACCGACCCGAGATCACCGACCCCCCGGGTGCCCGCGGCGGCCGGGACATCACGCCGGGCTCGGCCGGCTCGTAGGCCAGCGCGAGCGAGAGCGTCACGGCCGTGACGAGGTTGACCCACAGGATCTGCACCGGGGACAGCGGCAGGGTGAGGCCGAACAGCACGGCGACGAGGATGACCAGCGACTGCGCACCGTTCGTGGGCAGCAGGAAGACGACGGACTTCGCGATGTTGTCGTAGATCCGCCGCCCCTCCTCGACCGCCCGCTCGATGGTCGCGAAGTTGTCGTCGGCGAGGACGATGTCCGCGGCCTCCTTGGTGGCCTCGGTGCCCTTGATGCCCATGGCGATGCCGATGTCCGCCCGGGTGAGGGCGGGCGCGTCGTTCACGCCGTCCCCGGTCATCGCGACGACCTCGTCGTGCGACTGCAGGGCCCGCACGATCCGGATCTTGTGCTCGGGGCTGGTGCGCGCGTAGACGTCGACGTCCCGGACCCGCTGCCGCAGCTGCTCCTGGGTCATCGCCTCGAGCTCGGCGCCGGTGAGGGCGTGCACGTCGCCGTCGGCCGCGACGATGCCGAGCTCGCGGGCGATGGCCGTGGCGGTGCCGACGTGGTCGCCGGTGATCATCTTGACCCGGATCCCCGCGCGGTGGCAGTCGGCGATCGCCTGGACCGCCTCGGGCCGGGGCGGGTCGACGATGCCGAACAGGCCGAGGAACACCAGGCCGTCCTCGACGTCGTCGGGGCTGAGCGTGGTCGTCCCGTCCGCGACGGCCCGCTCGGCGGCGGAGAGGGTGCGCAGCCCCTGGGAGGCGAGCTCGTCGATGACGGCCTCCCAGCGGTCGCGGTCGAGCGGCTCGGTGCCGCCGTCGGCGGCGCGCTGGTGGCTGCACCGGTCGAGCAGCCGGTCCGGGGCGCCGACGACGCGGATCCGGGTGCCGGACCCGGGGACGCGGTCGAGCGTGGCCATGTACTTCGTGGCCGACTCGAAGGGCAGCACGGCGACCCGCTCGACGCCCGTGAGATCCAGCCCGGCCTTGAGCGCGAGGGTCGCGACGGCGCCCTCCGTGGGCTGGCCGACGACCTTCCACAGGCCGCCGTCCTGGACGATCCGCGCGTCGTTGGCGGACGCCGCGGCGGCGATCAGGGCGGCGAGGTCCGGGTGCGCCCCGAGCGTGGCGTGCGCGCCGTCGCGGGTGATCCGGCCCTCGGGCGCGTAGCCGAGGCCCTCGACCTGGTAGGCCCCGGCCCCGGTGACGACGGTGCGCGTCGTCATCTCGTTCTTGGTCAGGGTGCCGGTCTTGTCCGAGCAGATCGTGGTCACCGAGCCCAGCGCCTCGACGGCGGTGAGCTTGCGGGTGATGGCGTTGCGCCGGGCCATCTGCTGGACGCCGAGCGCCAGGGTCACGGTGACCAGCGCGGGCAGGCCCTCCGGGACGGCGGCGACCGCGAAGCCGATGGCCGCCGAGATGAGCTCCGGCACGTCCCAGTCGTGGATGACGCGCCCGACGACCAGCATGAACGCGGCCATGCCGAGGATGCCCAGGGAGAGCGTCTTGCCGAACTGGCCGAGCTTGCGCGACAGCGGGGTGTCGAGGTCGTCGGAGGCGTCGGCGATGAGCGACTGGATCCGGCCGATCTCGGTGCCGGCACCGGTCGCGGTGACGACACCGGTGCCGGTGCCGACCGTGACGATCGTGCTGGAGTACAGCATCGAGGCCCGGTCGCCCAGGCCGGCGTCGGCGCCCACCGGGTCGACGTGCTTGCTCGCGGGGACGGACTCGCCGGTGAGGGCGGCCTCCTCGACCTGGAGGTTGGTCGACTCGAGCAGCCGCACGTCGGCGGGCACCCGGTCGCCGGACCGCACGCGCACGACGTCGCCCGGGACGAGGGAGTCGGCGTCGACGACCTGCCACTCGCCGTCCCGGCGGACCTGGGCGTCGAGCGAGAGCATGGTCCGGATGCCCTTGAGCGCCCGCTCGGCCTGGCCCTCCTGCAGGAAGCCCAGCGCCGCGCTGATCACCGCGACGGCGAGGATCACCGCGAAGTCGATCCAGTCGCCCAGGAGCGCCTTGAGCACCGCCGAGGCCAGCAGGATGTAGATGAGCACGTCGTCGAAGTGCCCGAGCAGCCGGCGCAGCCAGCTCCTGCCCTGCGGGTCCGGGAGCCGGTTCGGCCCGTGCTCCCCGAGGCGGCGCGTGGCCTCCGCCGCGCGCAGGCCCGTGGGCGTGCTGCGCAGCTCGGCGAGCACGGCGTCCGGGGTCTCGGCATAGGGCCGGGGACCCGGGGGAGGGCTCGCGTCCGCGGGGTCCGCGGGCGAGGGCGTCGTGAGGGCTGAGGTCGTCATGTCACCACCTGACCGTTCGGCGTCCGAGACATGGTGGCACGCGAGGTCGCTGCCGATCGAGCGGAGCCGGGGCATCTCGGTGCGAGGCGGCGCTGATCACGCGCGTGATGCCATGAGCGTCAGAAGGTCCCGGCGGGACGTCGGTCCTACGGGCCGGGGGGTGAGGTGACCGCGCAAGGTTTTACGCGGAGTTCACCCGGCGGGGGTGCGCCGTGCGGCACGAGACCCCAAGATGGCACTCCGGAACGGATCGAGGGGGTAGTCATGGAGATGACGACGAACGACCAGCAGGCGTCCGAGACCGAGTTCGACGACGTGCGCTGGACGAGCGTGAGCAACCCCCGGCGCGTGCGGATCTGACGCGCCGGACCCGTCCCGCCCCGTGTCCTCCGCACGGGGCGGCACACCGCTTCCGACGGCCCCGCGGCTCCTGCCGCGGGGCCGTCGTCGTGCTCGGGGCGTGAGCCGGGGCGCCGGCGGGGTCAGGCGCCGGCGCGCAGCCGGCCGAGCACGGCCCGGGCGTCGGCGAGCGCGGTGTCGTCCCGCACGCCGGTGACCGCGTTGTAGTACATGCCTTCGCCGACCAGCTGGACCACGTGCGCGAGCGCCGGGTCGCCGAGCTCGTCCGCCAGCGCCTCGAACCAGTGCCGCCGCAGGTCGTCGAGGACCGCGGTGGCGTCGTCGCCCGCCTCCTCGGCGAGCCGCGCGAACGCGATCAGCGCGCGGTCCAGCGGACCGCCGGACTGCTGCGACTCGCGCAGGTAGTACTCCGCCGCGCCCTCCGGTGCGGCACGCATCGCGGCGACGTCCGCCTGCCCGAGCTCCGCCAGCCGCTCGCGCTGGCCCTGGACCAGCGCGGCCTTGCTGGGGAAGTGGTAGAGCAGCCCGCCCTTGGACACCTCGGCGGCGGCGGCGACGGCGTCGAGGGTCGCGGCGCGGGGACCGTGTGCGATCAGCAGGCCCTCGAACGCGTCGAGGAGGCGGTCGCGGGTCGCGGACATGGGAATGACCGTACCGGCCGTGACGCTTTACCGTCCAGACGGTACAGTAGCCGCCGAATCCCCGAACGAACGAGGTCGCGTCATGTCCGCCCCGGTCACCACCGGTCCCACCGCCGCCGTCCCGGCGGCGCTCCCGCACCACAACGGTCCGGTCCGCCCCTGGGCCGTGCTGGTCGTGCTCATGCTCCCCGTGCTGCTCATCTCCGTGGACAACACGGTCCTGAGCTTCGCGCTGCCGTCGATCACGGCCGCGCTCGGCGCCTCGGGGTCGGAGCTGCTGTGGATCGTCGACGCGTACCCCCTCGTGCTCGCGGGCCTGCTGGTCCCGATGGGCAGCCTCGGGGACCGCGTCGGGCGCAAGCGGCTGCTGATGGTCGGTGCCACCGGGTTCGCGGTCGTCTCGCTGCTGGCGGCGTGGTCGACGAGCCCGGCGATGCTGATCGCGGCGCGCGCGGCCCTCGGCCTGTTCGGCGCGACGCTGATGCCGTCGACGCTGTCGCTCATCCGGAACGTGTTCCTGGACCGCGCGCAGCGCCGGCTCGCCATCGCCATCTGGGCGTCCGGGTTCGCCGGCGGCGCCGCGCTCGGCCCGATCGTCGGCGGCGCGCTGCTCACCCACTTCTGGTGGGGCTCGGTGTTCCTGCTGAACGTGCCGGTGCTGCTCGTGCTGCTGCCGCTCGCCGCCGCGCTCGTGCCCGAGTCGAAGGACCCCGCGCCGGGGCCGCTCGACCCGTGGAGCAGCGTGCTCGCGCTCGCCACGATGCTGCCGCTCGTCTACGCGATCATCGCGTCCGGCGAGCACGGTCTGACGCCGACGACGACGGGCGCGGTGCTCGTGGGCCTCGTGGCCGGGTGGGCGTTCGTCCGCCGCCAGCGCCGGCTGCCGTCGCCGATGCTCGACGTCCGGCTGTTCACCAACCCGGTGTTCTCCGGGGCCGTGTCGGCCAACCTGCTGTCGGTGCTCGGGTTCTCCGGCCTGCTGGTCATCGTGTCGCAGTTCCTGCAGCTCGCGGCCGGGCTCAGCCCGATGGACGCGGGCCTGGTGCTGCTGCCGGGGACCGCCGCGTCCGTGGTGGCCGGCCTGCTCGCCGTGCGGTTGGTGCGGTACGTCCGCCCCGGCGTGCTCATCGGGTCGAGCTTCCTGCTCGCGGCCGTCGGGTACGGCGTGCTGACGCTGGTCGGCGACGTCCCGACCCCGGTGACGGTCGCGGTGACCTTCGTCGTCATGGGCCTCGGCGTCGGGCTGGCGGAGACGCTGACCAACGACCAGATCACCACGGCCGTCCCGCCGGAGAAGGCCGGCGCCGCGTCGGCGATCTCCGAGACGGCGTACGAGCTCGGCACCACCCTGGGCGTCGCGATCCTGGGCTCGGTGCTCAACGCCACGTACCGCGCGCGGGTCGCGCTGCCCGGGACGCTCACCGCCGACCAGGCGCACGCCGCGGGGGAGACCCTGGGCGGCGCGTCCCGGGTGGCCGGCGAGGTCGGCGGCGGCACCGGCGAGGCGCTGCTGGAGTCGGCGCGCCTGGCGTTCGACGCCGGGACGCAGCACGCCGCGGCGGTCGGCGCGGTCGTGGCGGTGGGTGCGGCGGTCGTCTCGTTCGTCACCCTCCGCCGCGCGACGGCGCTCTGACGCCCGTCCCGCTCGCGCGCTCTCGCACGCGCCCGCCCGCGCACCCTCGCCGAGTCTCCGAACGAGGCCTCTGCCGCCGCCCTCGCGGACAGACACGCTCCGGAGACTCGCCGAGATGGCAACTCTCGGCTGCGCGCAAGGGGCTCGACGCAGCCGAGAGTTGCCATCTCGGCGGGGTCGCGCGCGGGTGGGTCGGGCGGGCGCGGGCGTCAGCGGGCGGCGCGGACCCGGTCCAGGAGGAGCAGGGCGATGTCGGTGACCTCGGGCACGCCGACCGTCGCGCGGTCGACGCCGACCCCGGCGCCGCCGGAGCCGACGGAGCCGCCGGAGCCGACGGCGTCGCCCGAGCCCGCACCACCGCCCGGCCCCGACGCAGCCGCCACCCCGTCCGTCAGCATCACCGTGCAGTAGGGGCACGCGGTCGCCACGACGTCGGCTCCGGTCGCGATCGCCTCCTCGGCCCGGGCGGTCCCGATCCGGGTGCCGATCGACTCCTCCAGCCACATCCGCGCCCCGCCGGCGCCGCAGCAGAACGACCGCTCCCGCGTGCGCGGCATCTCGACGGCCTCGACCCCGGGCAGGGCGCCGAGCAGCTCGCGCGGCGGCTCGTAGACCTCGTTGTGCCGGCCGAGGTAGCAGGGGTCGTGGTAGGTCACCCGCTGCGGCGAGGCGTCGGGCGCCGCCACCGGCGTCAGCCGGCCCTCGCCGACCAGCCGGTCCAGCAGCTCGGTGTGGTGCACCACGTCGTACCGCCCCCCGAGCTGCGGGTACTCCCGGGACAGCGTGTTGAAGCAGTGCGCGCAGGTGACGACCACGGCGCGCGCCCCGGCGGCGGCCAGCGTCTCCACGTTCGCGGAGGCGAGCATCTGGTACAGCACCTCGTTGCCCGCCCGCCGGGCCGGGTCGCCGGTGCAGCCCTCGCCGTCGCCGAGCACCGCGAACGTCACGCCCGCGGTGTGCAGCAGCTCGGCCACGGCCCGCGTCGTGCGCTTGGCCTTCTCCTCGTACGCCCCGGCGCAGCCGACCCAGAACAGGTAGTCGACCTCGGCGGCCGTGGCGACGTCGGCCCCGACCACCGGCACGTCGAACGGCAGCCCCTTGGCCCAGTCCAGCCGCTGCCGGGCGGGCAGGCCCCACGGGTTGCCGCGCCGCTCGAGCTTGGTGAAAGTCCCGCCGAGCTCCGCGGGGAACGCCGACTCCATGAGGGTCTGGTACCGCCGGATGTCGACGATCGTGTCGACGTGCTCGATGTCGACGGGGCACTGCTGCACGCAGGCGCCGCAGGTGGTGCACGCCCAGAGCGCGTCCGCGTCGATCACGCCGGACGCCACGAGGTCGACGTCGACGTGCCCCGGCTCGACCTCGGCGCCGGCGCGCGCGGCCCGCAGGTACGGCGCGGTCGCGGCCGCGTGGTCCCGCAGCGCCAGTGTGAGCAGCTTGGGGGACAGCGGCTTGCCCGTGGCCCACGCCGGGCACTGGTCCTGGCACCGCCCGCACTCGGTGCAGGTCGAGACGTCGAGCAGCTGCTTCCAGGTCAGGTCCTCGACCGCGCGGGCGCCGAGCCGGGCGTCGTCCGGCAGGTCCTCCAGCGCCGCCACGTCCAGCGCGACGTCGCCGACCCGCACCGGCTCCAGCGGTCCCAGCGCCGGCGCGCCCGTCACCGAGCGGCGCGCGTACACGTTGAGCACGGCCAGGAACCGGTGCCAGGCGACGCCCATCGTGGGCTGCAGGCCGACGACGACGAACCAGGCCATCGACACCAGGATCTTCACGGTCGCGCACACCACCACGGCCGCCTCGACCGCGACCGTCGACGCCCCCGACCACAGCCCGCCGATCCAGGCGGTCGTGGGGAAGTGCCAGGCGCTCGCGAGCGCGGAGCCGTCCCGCGCCGCCAGCTCGTGCTCCAGGCCGCGCAGCAGCAGCACCGCGAGCACGACGAGCAGCACGGTCGCCTCGACGACGACGGCCTGCGCCGTGCTCGACCCGAAGAACCGGGACCGCCGCTGCGGGAGCGCCTCCGGCTCGGCGACCGGCCCGGACCCGTCGCCGGTCCCCGCCCCCACGGCGGCCACGGCCCGCGCGGGCGTCGCCGGCAGCCCCCGCGGCGTCCGGCGCACCCGCACCGCGATGAGCGCGAGGATCCCGGCGAGCGACAGCCAGGCGATCCCCTCGGTGAGCCACTCCCACGGCGCCAGGTGCCCCAGCAGGGGCAGCGCCCACCGCGGGTCGACCACCTGCGCGTACCCGGCGACCAGCGTGAAGAACAGGACGGGGAACGACACCATGACGACCCAGTGCGCGGCGCGGACCACCGGCGCGTGCTGGAACCGGCCGTGCCCGACCATCTCGCGCACGACGAGCCACGCCCGCCGGCCCACCGGCCGGAGCCGACCGGGCGCCGGGCGGCCGATCCGGATCGTGCGGGTGAGCCGCCGTGCGCCGAGAGCGAACGTCGCGACCCCGACGACGGTGGCGACGAGCACCACGACGAGGCAGGTCATCCGCAGCAGGTCCACGCGATCACGCTAATCGTCCCGGCCGCCGGGGCCCGCGACCGGAGGTCCCGGGTGAGGTCCCAGCCCGTGTGCGCCCCGTCGTGCTGGGCCATCACTTGATAGAGTCCAGGTAATCCCTCGACCACGGTCGGCCTCCGCACGCTTGCGTGCGCCGTGTCGCCGTGCGTCCCTGTACCTGCCCGCTGACAACACCACAGTCGTCGAACCGCCGCGGGCGAGCCTCAGGGCCACCGTGGGCCCCGGGTCGGCGCGACCGACCGACCGACCACCCGCCCACGACAGGACGGAGCGGACGTGCTGCAGCTCCTCGCGGTGCACCTCGTCGCTGCCCTGGTCGCGCCCGCGCTCGTCGCGTGGATCGGCCGCAAGGCGTTCTGGGTGCTCGCGCTCGCCCCCGCCGCGGTGGCGGTGTGGGCGCTCTCCCTCACCGGCCGCGTGCTCGACGGCGACGGGCCCACGCAGGTCGTGCAGTGGATCCCCGGCCTCGGCATGGAGCTCTCGTTCCGGCTGGACACGCTGTCCTGGCTGATGACGCTCCTGGTCGGCGGGGTCGGCGCGATCGTCCTGGTCTACTGCTCCGCCTACTTCAAGGCGGGCGCGAGCGGGCTCGGGCGGTTCAGCGGGGTGCTGGTCGCGTTCGCCGGCGCGATGCTCGGCCTCGTCACCGCCGACGACACGCTGCTGCTGTTCGTGTTCTGGGAGCTGACGACGGTCTTCTCCTACCTGCTCATCGGGCACTACCACGAGCGCAAGGCCAGCCGCCGGGCGGCGATGCAGGCCATCGTCGTCACCACCGCGGGCGGCCTGACGATGCTCGTCGGCGTGATCCTGCTGGGCGAGGCCGCGGGCACGTACCGGATCTCCGAGACGCTCGCGAACCCGCCGCACGGCGCGATGGTGACCGCCGCGGTCGTCTGCCTGCTGGTCGGCGCGATCAGCAAGGCCGCGCTCATCCCGACGCACTTCTGGCTGCCGGCCGCCATGGCCGCGCCGACGCCGGTGTCCGCGTACTTGCACGCCGCCGCGATGGTGAAGGCCGGCGTGTACCTGGTCGCGCGGTTCGCCCCGGCGTACTCCGAGCTGTCGGCCTGGCGCTGGATGATCGTGGTGCTCGGCGGCGGCACGCTGCTGCTCGGCGGCTACCGCGCGCTGCGGCAGCACGACCTCAAGCTCATCCTCGCGTTCGGCACCGTCAGCCAGCTCGGGCTCATCGTCCTGCTGGTCGGCTACGGCACGAAGGCGACCGCGCTCGCGGGCCTCGCCCTGGTCGGCGCGCACGCCATGTTCAAGGCCGCCCTGTTCCTCGTGGTCGGCGTCGTCGACGCCGCGACGGGCACCCGCGACCTGCGCCGGCTGTCCGGCGTCGGGCGCGCGCTGCCGATCACCGCGGTCGCCGGCGGCCTCGCCACCCTGTCGATGATCGGCGCGCCGCCGTTCGCCGGGTACGTCGCCAAGGAGGCCGCGCTCGAGGCGCTGGGCCACGGCGGCCACCCGCTCGACCTCGTCGTGCTCGTGCTCGTCGCGGTGGGCTCCGCCCTGACGGTCGCGTACGGCCTGCGGCTCTGGTGGGGCGCGTTCGCCACCAAGCCCGTGCTGTCGCCCGCCGCGGTCAAGGCGCTGTCGATCGCCCGCGAGGCCAAGGCCGCGAGGGACGAGCCCGGCGCGCGCGACGAGCGCAGCGTCCCCGAGCTCGACGCCCCCGCGGAGGACGACCGCGCGGAGCCCGCCGCGGTGGGCCGGCCGTCGCTGCTGCTCGTCTGGCCCGCCCTGCTGCTCGCGGTGCTCGGGCTGGCCGTCGCGCTGGTGCCGTCGTTCGGCGAGGAGCTGCTCGCCCCGCAGGCCGACCTGTACCCCGAGGGCGAGCCCGGCCACCTGCTGCTGTGGGGCGGGTTCACCCCGACGCTGGCGATCACGGTCGCGGTGCTCGCGGTCGGCGTGCTGCTGTTCCTCTTCCGCGGGCCCGTCGAGGCCGCGCAGGCCGCGGTGCCGCACGTCCCCGAGGCCGACCGGATGTACCGCCGGTTCATGCGCCGTCTGGACGACGTCGCCGCCGACGTCACCGCGATCACCCAGCGCGGCTCGCTGCCGTTCTACCTCGGCGGCATCCTCGTGGTGTTCGTCGTGACGGTCGGCGTCCCGCTGATCCGGTTCACGTCGCTGCCGACCGAGACCCGCGCCTGGGACCGCCCGGCGCAGCTCGTCATCGGGGCGTTCGTCGCGGTGGCGGCCGTGCTGGTCGCCCGCGCGCGCCGCCGGCTGAAGGCCGTGATCCTGCTCGGCGTCTCCGGCTACGGCGTCGCCGCGCTGTTCCTGCTCCAGGGGGCCCCGGACCTCGCGCTGACCCAGGTGCTGGTCGAGACCGTCACGCTCGTGGTGTTCGTGCTGGTCATGCGCCGGCTCCCCCCGTACTTCTCCGACCGGCCCCTGGTGGCGTCCCGCTGGGTCCGCCTGGTCGTGGCGCTGTCGGTGGGCCTGACCGTCGGCGCGCTCGCGCTGATCGTGCCGAGCGCCCGCATCCACATCCCGGTGTCGGTCGACTTCGCCGAGGAGGCGTACTCGTTCGGCGGCGGCAAGAACATCGTCAACGTGACCCTGGTCGACATCCGCGCCTGGGACACGATGGGCGAGATCTCGGTGCTGCTGGTCGCCGCGACGGGCGTCGCCTCGCTGGTGTTCCTCCGCAAGCGGTCCGGGGCGATCTTCCGCGCCGGCGACGCGCCCGAGCACCGCGCGGTGTGGGGCAGCGAGGACGACCCGCAGGCCGCGCTCCGCAAGCCGGTCGAGGCGCGCGCCGGCTACCAGCCGCGCGAGTGGCTGCGCGCGGGCCGGACGCTGGCGCCGCGCCGCCGGTCCGTGGTGTTCGAGGTCGTCGTCCGGCTGCTGTTCCACACGATGATCGTGTACTCGCTGTTCCTGCTGTTCTCCGGGCACAACGCGCCCGGCGGCGGGTTCGCGGCGGGCCTCGTCACGGGCATCGCGCTGATCGTGCGCTACCTCGCGGGCGGCCGGTACGAGCTCGGCGAGGCGGCGCCGGTCCAGCCCGGTCTGCTGCTGGGCAGCGGCCTGTTCCTGTCGGCCGGCGTCGGCCTGGGCGCGCTGATCTTCGGCGGCACCGTGCTGCAGTCCTGGATCATCGACGTCTCGCTGCCGCTGATCGGCGACATCCACCTGGTGACGTCGCTGTTCTTCGACGTCGGCGTCTACCTCGTCGTCGTCGGCCTGGTCCTGGACATCCTGCGCAGCCTCGGCGCCGAGATCGACCGCCAGGCCGAGCAGGACGGCGACCCGGAGGCGGTCGGCGGCGACGCCGAGCCCGCCGAGGAGGTCCGCGTGGACGCGGTCGCCGCCGGGCGCGTCGCCCCGCGGCACCACGACGACCGGGAGGGCCCCCGATGATCGACATGAGCCCCAACCTCGTCCTGGTCGGCATCATCGTCGTCCTGGTGACGGCGGGCGTGTACCTGCTCCTCGAGCGCAGCCTGTCCCGGGTGCTGATCGGCGTCGTCCTGATCGGCAACGGCGCGAACCTGCTGTTCCTGGTCGCGGGTGGCGCCGCCGGGCGGCCGCCGATCGTCGGGCTCGAGCTCGAGCGCGACATGGCCGACCCGCTGCCGCAGGCGATGGTGCTGACGGCCATCGTCATCACCCTCGGCATGACGGCGTTCCTGCTCGCGATGGCGTACCGCTCGTGGCAGCTGCACCGGCACGACGAGGTCCAGGACGACGTCGAGGACCGCCGCATCGCCCGCCTCGCGGCCCGCGACCAGCGCGCCTTCGAGGACGACGACACCGAGGAGTCGACGACCACCCTCGACGAGGAGGCCGCCGAGACCCGCGATGAGACGGACGAGGGCGAACCCTCGCCGGCCGGCGTCGGGGGCACCGCCGGGGAGCACGACCGACCGACCGACGACCGCGGGGAGGGCAGCCGATGACCGAGTACACCTGGCTGGTGCCGCTGCCCGTCGTCGTGCCGCTGTTCGGCGCCGGCCTCGCGCTCGCCCTGTACCGGCGGCCGCGGCTGCAGCGGATCATCAGCGTCATCGCGCTGAGCATCGTGCTGGTCGTCGCGGCCACGCTCCTGGTCCTCGCCGACGACGGCCCGCTGGTGGTCGACATCGGCGGCTGGGCCGCCCCGGTCGGCATCGACCTCGTCGCGGACCGGCTGTCGGCCCTCATGCTCACGGTCTCCGCCGCGGTGACGCTCTGCGTCCAGCTGTACTCGCTGGCCCAGGGCGAGGCCGACGGCGACGAGGCCGCGCCCGTGTCGATCTACCACCCGACGTACCTGATCCTCGCCGCGGGCGTCGCCAACGCGTTCCTCAGCGGCGACCTGTTCAACATCTACGTCGGCTTCGAGATCCTGCTGGCCGCCTCCTACGTGCTCCTGACCCTCGGCGGCACCGGCGAGCGCATCCGCGCCGGCAGCATCTACGTGGTCGTGGCGCTGCTGTCGTCGCTGCTGTTCCTCATCGCGATCGCCCTCACCTACGCCGCCGCGGGCACGGTCAACCTGGCGCAGCTCGCCGAGCGGCTGCCGGAGATCGACCCCGGGGTGCGGCTGCTGCTCCAGGTGCTGCTGCTGCTCGCGTTCGGCATCAAGGCGGCGATCTTCCCGCTGTCCGCCTGGCTGCCCGACTCCTACCCGACGGCGCCCGCGCCGGTCACGGCCGTGTTCGCCGGCCTGCTCACCAAGGTCGGCGTCTACGCGATCATCCGCACCCAGACCCTGCTGTTCCCCGAGGGCCGGATGGACGACGTCCTCATGTGGGCGGCGCTCGCGACGATGGTGGTCGGCATCCTCGGCGCGGTGGCGCAGGACGACCTCAAGCGACTGCTGTCGTTCACGCTGGTCAGCCACATCGGCTACATGCTGTTCGGCATCGCGCTCGCCTCGGAGGCCGGCTGGTCCGCGTCGATCTACTACGTCGCGCACCACATCATCGTGCAGACCGGGCTGTTCCTGGTCGCGGGGCTGATCGAACGGCGAGGCGGGTCCACGTCGCTCGACTCGCTGGGCGGCCTGGCCAAGCTCGCGCCCGTGCTGGCCATCCTGTTCTTCATCCCGGCGATGAACCTCGGCGGCATCCCGCCGCTGTCCGGGTTCCTCGGCAAGGTCGGGCTGCTGCAGGCCGGCGTCGCCGACGGCTCGTGGCTCGCGCTGACCCTGGTGGTCGGCGGTGTCGCCACCTCGCTGCTCACGCTCTACGCCCTGATCAAGGCGTGGAACAAGGCCTTCTGGCAGACCCCGCCCGAGCCGCTGCCCGACGCCACGCTGCCGAAGGGCATGGTCGGCTCCGCCGCCGCCCTCGTCGTGCTCGGCCTCGCGCTGACCGTCGGGGCCGGCCCGCTGTACGGCTACGCCGAGCGCGCGGCGGGGGCGCTGGCCGACCGGTCCGTGTACATCCAGTCGGTGCTGCCCGAGGGCGGCCGCGGCTCCGGGGAGTCCGTCGACGTGGCGCACGGGGGTGACGACGCGTGAGCCTGCACCCGCGCCGGAAGAAGCTGGCGACCCAGTGGCCGACGATGGTCTGGCTGGTCGTCGTCTGGGTGCTGCTCTGGGGCGACCTGTCCGTGGGCAACGTGCTCGCCGGCGCCGTGATCGCCGTCGCGGTGACCGGGCTGCTGCGGATGACGCCGATCGACTTCCACGGCACCGTGCGCCCCTGGCCGCTGCTGGTGCTGATCGGGCGGTTCGCCTGGGACCTGCTGCACGCGTCGGTCGAGGTGTCCTGGGTCGCCCTGCGCCCGCGGCACACCCCGCGCGGCGCCGTGATCGGCGTCCAGCTGCGCAACCACTCCGACCTCTACCTGACCATGACCGCCGAGCTGTGCTCGCTCGTGCCCGGCTCGCTGGTCGTCGAGGCGCACCGGCTCACCGGCATGCTCTACCTGCACGTCCTCGACGTCGAGCAGTCGGGCGGCGTCGAGCGCGCCCGGCAGACGGTGCTCGACCAGGAGGAGCGGGTGCTGCGCGCGTTCGCCTCCGACGACGAGCTCCGCGAGGCGGGCCTGACGCCCGGCGGCCGGTCGTCCCGACGCCAGGAGGTGCGCGCGTGACCGCGGTCCTGCTGATCTGCGCCGTGCTGCTGACCGCCGCCGGCGTGCTCGCCCTCATCCGCGCCGAGCGCGGCCCGTCGATGCTCGACCGGACGGTGGCCCTGGACATCATCGTGACCGTCGTGGTCGCGGCCGTGGCGCTCTACGCGTCGGCCGAGCGGCGCGCGGACGTGGTGCCGATCCTCGTGGTGCTGTCCCTGGTCGGCTTCGTCGGCTCGACCACCATCGCGCGGTTCGCGTCCGTCGAGCCCGCGGGCGAGGGCCGGGTGCGCACCCGGGAGGAGATCGCCGCCGAGGAGGCCGAGCGGATCCGCGCCGAGGAGGAGGCCGAGGAGGCCCGCCGCGCGCGCCGGGCCCGCGAGGCCGAGGGGGCCGCGACCGACGCGCCGCGTCCCGCGTCGGACCCGGAGGAGGTCCGCGCCGAGCACGCCGCGCACGGCGACGAGGCCCGCCCGGCCGAGGTCGTCGGCGACGAGGACCGGCGCGAGCACGGCGACGAGCCGCACGTGGACGAGCACGGTCCGGGCGAGCACGGCGACGCCACCGACGGCGACGACCTGGCGGCGGAGGACACCGCCGCGGACGAGGACGCCGCCGCCCGCGGCACGCGCGACGAGGGGAGCGACCGATGAGCTGGGACTGGGACGTGGTCGCCGACGTCGTGGCCTCGATCTGCCTGATCGGCGGGGCGCTGCTCGCGCTCGCCGCCGGCGTGGGCGTCCTGCGGTTCCCCGACCTGCTGTCCCGGATGCACGCGGGGACGAAGCCGCAGGTGCTCGGGCTGATCCTGGTGCTGATCGGGCTGTCGCTCCGGCTGCGCTCCGGCGGGGCGGTGTGGGCGCTGGTGCTGGTGGCCCTCTTCCAGATGCTGACCGCGCCGGTGGCGGCGCACCTGGTCGGTCGTGCGGGCTACCGCACGGGCAAGGTCCGCCGGGACCTGCTGGTGGTCGACGAGCTCACCGAGGCGCAGGACCAGGCCACGCAGCGCGGCACGCCGCCCGAGGACGCGCCGGGCTCGGGCGACCGGGGCTGACGGGGCGTCAGCGGCGGAACAGCCCCGCCCAGAGGAAGTCCTCGCCGAACGCGTCGCCCGCGTCGACGGCCGGGCGCATCCGGCGCAGCTCGACCTCGTCGAGCCAGCCGAAGGCCCGGCGCAGGTCGTCGGCGGCGTAGGCCAGCCCGCCGCCCAGGCCGCCCTCCCGGTACAGGTCGACGTCGTCGGCCCCGGTGCCGCCGCGCTCGTCGTGGCCGTCGTCGCCCGCCGCGAAGCACGCGATCCCGAACCGGCCTCCGGGCCGGACGGTGCGCTCCAGCAGCGCGCGGTAGGACACCCGGCGGTGCGGCGGCAGGTGGTGGAAGCAGCCGGAGTCGTAGACGAGGTCGTAGGGCTCGGCGGGCGGCCGCCACGCGAAGATGTCCGCGCGCGCGAACCGGACGTCCACCCCGGCCTCGGCGGCCCGCTCCCGGCCCCACGCGACCGCGGTCGCGGACAGGTCCAGCGCGTCGACGGCGCACCCCTGCTGCGCGAGCCAGACGGCGTTCCGGCCGGGGCCGCAGCCGAGCTCGAGCACGCGGGTGCCGGGGCCGAGGGGCAGCCGGCCGTCGGCGGCCCAGGCGACCAGGCTCTCGTCCGGCGCCCACCGGAAGAACGGCACGGGACGGTCGCGGTCGGCGTAGAACCCGTCCCAGAAGTCGGCGCCGCCCCGGTCCGTCCACCGGTCGGCGCGCTCAGCGAACAGCAGGTCCATCAGGGCCAGGACGTCGTCGACGGTGTGCACGGAGCGGCCGACGCCGACAGCGGGCCGGGGAGAGGGCTGCGCGGGGGTCTGAGACACGGCTGACCTGCACCTTCGTCGGTGGACGGGGTGCTCAGGCTAGGCCGCGCCGGGACCCCGCGGGCGGGACCTCCGGCCGTCGACGTGCGGGCGGTCAGGCCTTCGGCAGGCGACGGTTCTTGTCGACCCGCTCGACGAACTTCTTGGTCCCGCGGGTCGCGAACACCCGGGCCACCGTGACGGCGGCGGCGGTGATCGCGGCGGCCGCGACGACCTCGGCGATGCGCGGGTCGTCGTCGTCCTCGGGCTTCGGCGGCTTGTGCCCGGACGCCGCCTTCCACGCCGCGTCCACGGCCTTGCCTGCCGCCCAGGCGACGGCGCCCGCGACCACCAGGCCGGTGATCTTCGCGAACGTGGACTGGGTCTCTTCGTCGGCCACGGGACCTCCTGCGTCGGGACGGCTGTGCTCCGCCCCACGCTAGCGCCGCCGGTGCCGCGCCGCAGGTCAGCAGGTGCCGGGCCGGGGGCGCGCCGCGCCGGTGTAGGGTCGGGCCCGAACGACAGGGGAGCGTCCCGGGCCGTGCGTGACACCGCGGCCCGACCGACGCTGAGAGTGCGGACGGAATCCGCAGACCCTCGCACCTGATCCGGTTAGCACCGGCGTAGGGAGTCGGGATCTCAGTCGCCCCGTGCCGTCGTGCTCCCCGGGGCGCGGCGACGCGGTGCGGCCCCCTCGGTGCACATCGAGGAGGAACCACCATGGCGCGCACGCGCGCACGCCGCCGGGCACCCCGGCGGACCACCACGGCCGGCCTGGCCGCCGTCGCCGGCGTCCTGGCGCTGACGGCCTGCTCCGTCACGGGGTCGGGCTCGGGCTCCGACGCGGCGTCCGGCTCCGGGACCGACGGGTCGGGCGGCACCGTCACGCTGGTCACGCACGACTCGTTCCACGTGAGCGACGGCCTGCTGGAGCAGTTCGAGGCCGAGACCGGGCTGACGGTGAAGCAGGTCGCGCCCGGCGACGGCGGGGCGCTGGTCAACCAGCTGATCCTGACCAAGGACGCCCCGCTCGGCGACGTGGTCTACGGGATCGACAACACCTTCGCGTCGCGGGCGATCGACGAGGGCGTGCTGGAGCCGTACGAGTCGCAGGCGCCTGCCGCGGCGGACGCCGAGCAGTACGCGCCCGACGCCTCGCACTCGCTCACCGCCGTCGACATGGGCGACGTCTGCCTGAACGTCGACCACGCCTGGTTCGCCGAGCGGGGCATCGCGGAGCCGACGTCGCTGCAGGACCTCACCGACCCGCAGTACAAGGACCTGACGGTCGTCACCAACGCGGCGACCAGCAGCCCGGGCCTCGCGTTCCTGCTGGCGACCGTCGGCGCGTTCGGCGAGGACGGCTGGCAGCAGTACTGGACGGACCTGACGGCCAACGGGCTGAAGGTCGCCGAGGGCTGGTCCGACGCCTACTACACGGACTTCTCCGGCGGCGGCGGGGGCGGCCCGCGGCCGATCGCGCTGTCCTACGCGTCGAGCCCGCCCGAGACGATCCCCGAGGGCGGCGGCGAGCCGACCACCGGCGCGCTGCTCGACACCTGCTTCCGGCAGGTCGAGTACGCGGGCGTGCTCGCAGGGGCGCAGAACCCCGAGGGCGCGCAGCAGCTGGTCGACTGGCTGCTGTCCGACGCGGTCCAGGCCGACATCCCCGGGTCCATGTACATGTACCCGGTGAGCGCGGCCGTCGACCTGCCGGAGGCGTGGGCGCAGTGGGCGCCGCTGTCGGACGCGCCGTACGAGGTGCCGCTCGACGACATCGCGGCGAACCGCGACACCTGGGTCCGCGAGTGGACCGACCTGGTCGTCGGCTGAGGCGCGGCTGACCCGATGAGCACGGCGACGCGGACGCCCCCGACCGGCATGGGCCGGCCGGGGGTGCCCGCGCGCCCGGGGCCGGCCGGCGCCGCGGCGGGGCGCCCGCCGCTCCG
>NZ_JAHVCI010000033.1:0-48588 GCF_019265565.1 Cellulomonas sp. PS-H5 | reverse complement strand
GACCCGGGCGTCCGCCCGCCCGCCCGCGCGGCGCCGGCGTCCCGGGTCCGCGGCACCGTGCGCCACGCGCAGCGCGGCGACCGGGAGCGCGAGGGCCGCGACCCCGGCGAGCGCGAGCACGACGCCGACCGGCACGGCACCGGGCACGACGGCACCGGCCGCGAGCATGCCCGCCACCGCCCCGACCCCGACGACGACGACCGCCTCCGCCCCGAGCTCGACGGCGAGCGCCGGCAGCGCGGCGCCCCGGGTGCGCCGGGTGGCGAGCTCGCCCGCCCGCCGCCGGGCGAGCAGCCCCGCGGTCAGGACGAGGAGCAGCGCCCCCACGACCACCCCGCCCACCACGAGCGACGTCGCGGCGGCCCGCGCGGCCGCGAGGTCGGCCGCGGCCGCCCGCAGCACGCCCAGCGCGCTGGAGTGCAGCGATCCGCCGGCCGCGCCCCAGCCGATGGTGCCGGGCGAGGCCTGCAGGGCCGGCAGCTCCGCGAGCACCCGGTCGCCCGCCGCCACGCCGACCCGCGCCGGGTCGAGCGCGACCCGGACGGTGCGCTGCACCTCGCGCGGCCCGACCGCCGCCACCGCCGCGGCCAGCGAGTCGTCCGAGAGCAGGGCGGCCGCGGCGGTGCTCGTGGCCGGGCCGGTCGTCGACACCCTCGGGTCGAGGAGGTCGGGCGCGTCGTGCCACGTCGCGGCGGCGGGGTCGACGGGCCGGTACACGCCCGACACCACCGCCTCGACCGGCCCGCCGTCGGACGCGGTCAGGTGCAGCGGGTCGCCGGTCGTCGCGCCGACCGCGCGCGCCACCGCCTCGGACAGCGCGACCTGTACGGGCGCCGGCTCGGTCACGCCGCCGTCCGCCGCAGCGCCGTTCCCCGCCGCGCCGTCCCCCGCGCCGCCGTCCACTGCGCCGCCGTCCGCACCCGGGGCGGGCCGCTCCGGCGGGGCACCAGGTCCCGTCCCGGAGACCCACGTCACCGCGCCCTCCGCCGGCGTCCACACCAGCCGCAGCGTCACCTCGCCCGGTGGCGCGGCCGGGTCGTCCGCCGCCACCGCGAGGGACAGCGGCGCCGAGGCGGTGGAGACCAGGGCGTCGCGCAGCACGTCCCCGAGCCGCGGGGCCAGCCCGGTGGCGATCTGGTCCGCGGCCTCCCGGGAGAGCTCGGCGGACCCGTCGTACCCCTGCCCGGTCTCCGTGAACGCCGTCGCCGTCGTCACCACCAGGTCCGCGTCCGTGCCGGCCCGAGCCACGGCGGCCTGCACGGCCGCGTCCGACACCCGCGCGACCGCCCGCGGCACGGCCGCCACCAGCGCCACCACCAGGGCGACGAGGACCGCCACCAGGGTCAGCGGGCCCGCCTGCGCGGCGGCGCGGCGCGGGAGCGTCGCGAGGTCGAGGCCCGCGCGCCGCCGCGGGGCGCGCGTGCGGTGCCGGCCGGTCACTCGGCGTCCCCGAGCCGCAGGTGCGCGGCGGACGCCCGGCGGACCAGGCCCGTCACGACCGGCAGCACCACCGCGGCCGACCCGGCGAGCAGCACCGCCGCGATCCCGCCCGCGACGGGCCACGACCACACGGCCAGCGCGTCCGGCACCGGCCGGCCCCCGGTCGCCGAGATCGTCAGCGCCGGAGCGAGCGCGCGGACCGCGACGGCGCCCACCGCGGTGCCCGCGGCCACCGCGAGGACGTCCACGACCACGTGCTGCACCGCGTGGGTGCCGGCCACCGCGCGCGGCGAGGCCCCGACGGCGAGCAGCCGCGCCACCTCCGGGCCGCGGTCCTCGGCCGTCTCGGCGGCGTGCAGCGCGGTGCCGACGAGGGCGAGCGCGACGGCGGCGACGACGAGCAGCCCGAGCGCCGCGAGCACCCCGACGCGGAGCGGGCCGCCCCGGAGGTCGTCGGCGACCTCGGCGCGGGACGTCACGGCGGCACCCGCGTCGCGCAGCGCGGCCACGTCGCCGCCCGCGGGCAGCCACCACGCGTCCACCAGGGACGCGGTCTCGGCCTCGCCGATCGCGACCCGGGACAGCGTGCGCAGGTCCGCGAGCACCGCGGGGCCGTCGACCGCGCCCGGGAGGTACGGGGCGACGGCGGCGACGGTCGCGGGCAACGCCGTCCCGCCGACCGCGACCTGGAGCGGGTCGCCCGGCGCCAGCCCCGCGCCGGCCGCGAGGTCCGCGGTGACCGCCACCGGCAGCTCGGCGGCCGGGGCGAACGCCGTGAGCACGAGCACGGTCGGCAGGTAGGACGCGCGCGACACGTCGACCTCGGCGGTGCCGCGCAGCATGCCGGATGCCACAGTCACCGCGGGCTCCGCGAGGGACTGGTTCCGGAGCGTCGCGTCGGTCGGGCGCGCGGACCACCCGCCCGCCGCGGCCGCCGGCTCGTCGGCGCCCGCCGGGAGGTCCCAGCCCACCGCCACGTCGACGTCCGCCAGGCCGCCGACGCCCTCCTCCAGCACGGCGTCGGTCGCCACCTGCAGCGCGACGGCCAGCACCCGGGCACCGCCGTCCGGCGCGGCGAACCCGCCCGGCGTGGTCAGCCGCACCGTCCGCTCCACGCCGTCGAGCGGCACCCGCTCCCCCGCGACGCGCACCCGCACCCCGTGCCCGTCGTCGAGCACGAGCGTCGGCGTGACCGCCATCGGGTACGCGCTGCCGGTCGTCCCCGAGACCCGCACCGCGAGGTCCCCGCCCTCGGCGGCGAACGGCAGCGCCGCCGCGAGCTCGTCGTCCGGCGGGGCGAGGCCCGCCGTCAGCCCGGACCACGTCGTCCCGGCCGGCAACCGCCCGGCGAGCGCAGCGGCCGCGGTGTCGACGGCGAGCAGCCGGGGCTCGGCGTCCTCGGGCCCGGACACCGCGAGCGTACCGAACCCGGTCACCCGGTCCGTCACCGGCAGCGCGGCGCCGTCGGTCGCGGACCGGACGAGGGCGCCCTGCGCCGTGGGAGAGCCGGGCACGTCGGCCGCGACCACGGCCGCGGGCACCAGGGCCTCGGCCTGCTCGACCTGGGACCGGGACCAGGTCGCCGCCCACCCCGCGCCGGCGGTGGCGCCCGCGGCGGCGAGCACGAGGAGCAGCAGCGCGACCGCGGCCCGGGGCCGGCGCGCGACGTCCAGCGCCGCCAGCGGCAGCACGAACCGCCGCGACCGCCGCGCGGCGCGCTCGGCCGGCCGCGCCAGCAGCGGCACGACCCGCAGCACGACGACCGACGCCGCGACCAGCACGAGG
This sequence comes from Cellulomonas sp. PS-H5, assembly GCF_019265565.1. Lineage (NCBI taxonomy): Bacteria > Bacillati > Actinomycetota > Actinomycetes > Micrococcales > Cellulomonadaceae > Cellulomonas > Cellulomonas sp. PS-H5. The sequence goes on along the minus strand of NZ_JAHVCI010000033.1, from coordinate 45,363 downwards.
ACCGGTGCGAGCACCCGGACGGCGTCCGTGGCGCCGCCTGCGCGGAGCCGGACCGCGGCGAGCACCGCGACGGCCACCAGCAGCAGGTCCCCGCCGGACCGGGCCAGCCGCGACGCCGTGCCTCCGCGTCGCCGGCCCCCCGGTGGCCGTGCCGCCGGCGCCACGAGCGCCAGCAGGAGGCCGGCCGCGCCCGCGCCGACGGTGGCCACGAGGGAACCGGGTACCCCGTCCGGCGCGCCCACGCCCGAGCGTGCGACCAGCGGCACCGCCGTCAGCGCCCGGTACGCCGCCAGGCCGAGCGGGACGGCCAGCGCCGCCGCGACGGCCACCACCGCCGCCGCCTCGCCGAGCGCCAGGCCGAGCAGCTGACCCCGGCCCGCCCCGCGGTCCAGCAGCAGCGCGCGCTCCGGGGCGCGGCGCGCGGCCAGCAGCCGGCCCGCGAGGAGCAGCGCGGCCGCCGCGAGGGCGACGCCGACCAGCCCCGCGGTCAGCGCCGCGGCCCCCGCCACGGCGTGCTGGGTCGCCACCGCGCGGACCGTCGCCGGGAACGCGGTGCGGACCACCGCGCGGTCCGCACGGTCGCCGAGCGCGTCGGCGAGCGCGGGGCGCAGCCGGGCGACGTCCCGGCCGGCCTGCTCCAGGTCCGCGACGGCGACGCCTGCGGTGCCCGGACGCAGCGTCACCGTCACGACCCCGACGCCGGTCCCCGCGGCGGGCAGCGCACCGGGCGCGACCACGAGGGGCCCGTACGCGGGCGACAGCTTCCGGCCCGAGGTGCCCGGCCGGGGGTGCTCCGGGTCGACCCCGGCACCCCCGAGCAGGTCGCGCTGCCACACCGGCGTCCCGGCGTCGCCCCGGCCGAGCGGCTCGAACACGCCCACGACCCGGACCGTCGTCCGCGGTGCCGCCGCGGGCGCGTCCGGCGACGGTGCCAGGTCGACGGTCTCCCCGGGGACGAGGTCCAGAGTCGCGGCGGCGGCCGCGGGGACGGCGACGTCGACGGGAGCCGTCCCGCCCGCGGCCGTCCCGGCGTCCCCGGGGGCCCCGGCGTCCCCGGGCCAGGACCCTGCCACCAGGCGCGCGGCGTCCGCGAGGTCCGCGGCGTCGGTCAGGTACGCGTAGCCCGCGTCGTCCGAGCCGTCGTCGGGCAGCGCGAGCAGGGGCGACTCGGTCCAGGTGGACGCGACCGCGGGCAGCGGCGCGAGCGCGTCCGCGACGACGGCCGCCACCGCGGGCGCCAGGTCGTCGGCGTCCGCGGCGTCCGCCCCGACGGGCGGCACGACCCGGGCGACCACCTGGGTGCCGCTGGTGCCCGCGGCGGCGAGCGCCGCGTCCAGCGCGTCCCGGCGGCCGGCGGTCAGGAGCAGCCCGCACGCCGCCAGCACCGTCAGGGCGACCAGCGCGGTCGCGATCACGGCCGCGAGCAGCGGCGCCTGCGCCCGGGCGCGGTGCAGCGCCAGCGCGGGCACCTCCCGGGCCCAGGCGGCGCTCATGCGGGCAGCACGTGCCCGTCGACCAGGCGCACCGCCCGGTCCGCCAGCCCGATCATCACCGGGTCGTGGGTCGACACGACCGCCGCCATGCCCTCCGCCTCGACGACCGCCCGGATGAGCGCCATGACCGCGAGGCCGGTCTCGGTGTCGAGCTGGCCGGTGGGCTCGTCGGCGATCAGCAGCCGCGGCGACCCCGCCAGCGCGCGGGCGATCGCGACGCGCTGCTGCTGCCCGCCGGACAGCTCGTCCGGCCGCAGCCCGGCGTGCCCGTCCAGCCCCACGAGCCGCAGCAGCAGGGCCACCCGGCGCTCGCGGTCGGCGACCGGCAGCGCGCGCAGCCGCAGGGGCACGGCGACGTTCTCCGCCGCGCTGAGCACCGGGACCAGCCCGAACGTCTGGAACACGAACGCGACCACGTCCCGGCGCAGCCGGACCTGGCCCGCGGCGTCGAGCGTGGTCACGTCCGTCCCGTCGACGTGCACCGTCCCGGCGTCCGGGCGGTCCAGCCCGCCGACCACGTTGAGCAGCGTCGTCTTGCCGGAGCCGGACCGGCCGACCAGGGCGACGAGCTCGCCCGGTGCCACGTCCAGGTCGACGCCCCGCAGCGCGTGCACGGCGGCGCGACCCGAGCCGTAGGTGCGGTGCACGCCGCGGACGCGGACCAGCGGCGCGGTCGCCGGGGCCGCGGCCGTCGGGGCGCCGGACCCCGCCACCGCCCCGTCCGGGGTCCCGGCGGCCGCGGTCGACCCGGTCACGCGGCACCGTGCCGGCGCCGCCGGGCCGGCGCGGCGGCACCGTGGTCGCCCGGGCCGGTCGGTCCCGCGGCGGAGTCCGGCCGCACCGCGACGTGGTCCGCCTCGAGCTGGAGCCGGACCCGGCGGGTGAGGTCGAGCGCCTCCCGGTACTCCCGCGGCACCTGGACCCGCCCGGCCCGGTCCATCACCGCGTACTCCTCGGCGACGACGGCCGACGCGCCGTCCTCGCCGACGTGCGCGCGCCGCAGCACCTCGCTGCTGGTCCGCCCGTCCCGGATCGCCACCGTGCGCTCCACCTGCCCGCTCACCGCCGGGTCGTGCGTCACGACCACGACCGTGGTGCCCGCGTCCCGCTGGGCGGCGCGCAGCGCGTCGAACACCTGCTGGCCGGTGGCGGTGTCGAGCTCGCCCGTCGGCTCGTCGGCGAGCAGGAGCCGGGGCCGGTTGGCGAGCGCGACCGCGATCGCGACCCGCTGCTGCTCGCCCCCGGACAGCTCGGCGGGCCGCCGCCCGCCCGCGTCGGCGAGCCCGACCAGCTCCAGCAGCTCGCCCACCCGCGCGGCCCGCTGCCCGCGAGGCACCCCCGCGAGCGTGAGCGGGAGCGCGACGTTCTGCCGCGCGCTCAGGTAGGGCACGAGGTTGCGCGCGGTCTGCTGCCGGACGGTCCCCACCACCGTGCGCCGGTAGGTCACGCGGTCCCGCGCGCTCAGCGCCCCGAGGTCCCACCGCCCGACGCGGACCCGGCCCGCGCTCGGCGCGTCGGCGGCGGACAGGATCCGCAGCAGGGTGGACTTGCCGGAGCCCGACGCCCCGACGACCGCGACCATCTCCCCCGCGTGCACCAGCAGGTCGAGCCCCTGGAGGGCCTGCACCTCGACGCCGCCGGACCGGAAGATGCGGACCACGGCGTCGCACGCGACGAGGGCCTCGCTCCCGAACTCCTCGGGCGCGGCGAGCCGCTCGCCGAGCTCCTCCACGATGCTGCGCTGCACGGTGCCCCTCCTCGGACGACGGCGGGACTGTACCCCGCGCGTCGCCGCACGTCACCGGCGCGCCGGTGCCGTCACCCGCACGCGCCGGGGCCGGGCCGCGCCGGGACGGCACGACGCCGCCCCGGCAGCGGCGTGCTCCCGGGGCGGCGTCGTCGTGCGGGTCAGCCCTGCTGCGGGGCCTGCCGCACCTCCTGGGCCGAGTCCTGCGCCTGGTCCTTCAGGTCGCTCGCCGCCTGGGTGCCCTGCTCCTTGACGGAGCCGACGGCCTCGGCAGCGCGCTCCTTGACCTGGTCGACGGCCTGCTGCGCCGGCTCGCGCAGCTCGTCGACGACCTGGCCCGCGGCCCCCTTGACCTGCGGCGCCAGCTGCTGCGCCTGGTCCTTGACCGCCTGGGCCGCCTGCTGCTCCTTCTGCGAGGACGGCAGCAGCGACGCCGCCAGCCAGCCGACGCCGAAGGCGATCAGGCCCGCGGCGAGGGGGTTGCCCTGCGCCTGCCGCGCGACGGTCGACGGCGCGCCCTGCACGCCCTCGGCCAGCCCGTGCGCCGCGCTCCTCGCCGAGTCGGCGGCGGAGTGCGCCGAGCCCGACGCGCTGCCCGTCGCCCCGCTCACGGTGTCGCGGGCGTCGTGCACCGTGCCCATGACCCGGTCGCGGACCGAGCCGACCTTGCTGCGGACCTTGTCCGCCTGGCGGTGCGCCACCTGGCGCGGGTCCAGCGCGTCGCCGACCGCGTCCACGTTCGCGCTCAGGTCGGCACGGGTCGCCTCGATCCGCGCACGGATCTCGTCCGGGTTCTCACTCATGGTTCGCCTCCTCGTCACCCTTGAGGGCGTTCGGGATCTTCTTCACCGTCTCCGCCGTGCGCGGCGCGCCCTTGACGCGCTGCAGCTCGGAGCGACCGCGCAGCGCGAGCACGGCCGCGATCACGCCCCAGACCACGGCCACGACCAGCGCCGACCAGGCGTGGCCCAGCGGGTGGGCGAGCGCCCACCACAGTGCGATGGACAGGAACAGCAGGACGAAGTGCCCCGCGACGCCCGCCCCCGCGAGCATCCCGCTGCCCCGGCCGGCCCGCTTGGCCGACTGCGTCAGCTCGGCCTTGGCCAGCTCGACCTCCTGGCGCACCAGCGCCGACAGGTCCTGCGTGACGTTGCCGATCAGGTCGCCGAGCGACGGGCGCTCGCCGCCCGCCCCGGCCGGTGCCGTCCCCGCCGGCGCCGACCCGGGTGCGTCTCCCAGGGGAGGGACGCCCGCCGTGCCGCCCGTGCCCGCACCACCGGGGCCCGCGCCGGGGGCCGCGGCGACGGTCGGGTCCCCCGGCCCGGTCACGGCTGGTCCTCGCGGCGGAGGCCGGCCAGCGGGTCGCCGCCCGCGGTGCCGGAGTCGTCCGTCGACGGCAGGTGGCCGGGCGTCGGGGCGACCGGGGCGTCGCCGCCCGCCGCCGCCCACGCCTGCTGCTCGGAGCCGAGGCCGCCCTCGTCGGCCGGCCCGGGCTCGCGGTGCTGCCCGCCGAACTCGGCGTCGACGTCCGTCACCTCGGCCGTGCCGCCCGCGACCACGCCCGGCCCGCCCGCGGCCGCGACCGCCGGCGTGAGGTCCTGGGTGGTGGCGGCCGGCGACCCGCCCGCGGAGCCCGCGGTGGGGGTGGACAGGCCGGTGGTGGCGCCGGGCAGGGACGAGCCGGTCGAACCGGAGGTCCCGGTCGCGCCGGAGGCCCCGGTCGAACCGGTGCCGCCGCCGGACGCCGGCGCGTCCTTGAGCCCGCGGGTCAGCCGGCCCGCGAGGACGCCCGCGCCGGCCGCCAGGGCCAGGAACACCCCGGGGCGCCGCCGCGCGAAGTCGGTGACCTCGCCCAGCACGTCGCCCGGCTCGCGGTTCTCGAGCCACGTCGCCACGGAGCCGGTGCGCCCGGCCACCTGGCGCACGAGGTCCGCCGCGAGCCCGCCCTGCTCCGAGCCGTCGGCCATCCGGCCCAGCTCGTCGCCGAGCGAGCGGAGGCTGGACGCCGCCCGCGCCTGCTGGTCGGACGCCTGGCTCGTCAGGCCCGCGCGCGCCTCGCCCAGCAGGTCCCGGGCCTGGCCCTTCGCCTCCTGGACGACGTCCGCCGCCTGGTCCTTCGCCTCGTGCAGCACGCCCTGCCCGCTGTCGGCCGCCGCGTGCGCCAGTCCGGACGCCTGCTCCTTCGCGGTGCCCACCGCTGCGGCGGCGCCGCTGTCGTTCGTGCTCATCGCGTCCTCCTCACTCGCTCTTGAAGGTGTCCTTGAGCTTCCCGGCGACCTTCTCGGCCGTGTTCGGGAGCGGGGTGGTGCCGTACAGCCGCGGGTCGGGCTGCGTGGGCGGCGGCATCGGCACACCGGCCGGGGGCTCGGCGACGTAGCTGAACTCGCCGAGGCCGTCCGGGGTCGGGCCGGAGGCCCAGGAGCCCTTGTCGGCGTCCGTGCCGTTCGAGAAGTTGATGTACTGGTAGGACACCTCGCGGTGCTCCTGGTCGATCGGGAAGTTGCTCGGGGTCGGGATGCCCTCGAAGCCCTCCTCCTGCAGCTCGCGCGCCGCCGCGATCCACTGGTTCTGGTGCATCGTGTCGCGCGCCAGCAGGAACGCCAGCATGTCCCGCACGCCCTTGTCGTCGGTCATGTGGTAGAGCCGCGCCACCTGCACGCGGCCCTGCATCTCGGCGTTGGCGTTCGCCTGGAAGTCGGCCAGCAGGTTGCCGCTCGCGGTGATGTAGCCCGCGCTCCAGGGGTTGCCGTTGCTGTCGACCGGGCGCGCACCGGCACCGGCGACGATCGCGTGCTGGACGTCCGTGCCGCCCACGATCGCGGCGATCGTCGGGTCGTTCTGCACGGCCTCCTCGGTGATCCCGATGGGCGCCTTCTCGAGCAGCTGGGCGATCATCGTCGCCAGCATCTCGACGTGGCCGAACTCCTCGGCGCCGATGCCGTACAGCAGGTCGCGGTACTTGCCGGGCAGGTGCGTGTTCCAGGACTGGAACCCGTACTGCATCGCGACCGTGATCTCGCCGTACTGCCCGCCCAGGACCTCCTGGAGCTTGCGGGCGTAGACGGCGTCCGGCTTGTCGGGTGTGGCTTTGAACTGCAGCTCTTGACGGTGGAAGAACATCGCGACCTCCGCGCCCCGGGCTCGGGGCAGTCGTCTGCGGGAGCCTCGGTCGCGAGAGGTGCCGGTGGCGGCGCCCACCCGGACCGGGCGGTGCGCCGGCGCCCTGCTGCACCGACACGGCGGCGGCCCGTCTAGCGGACCGCCTCGACCCGACGCTAGGTCCGTCCGTGTGAACGCGCCTCTCGGGAGCGCGGTTGCACGCCCTGCCCCGCCGTGCGACGTCGCCGCCGGTCAGGCCGTGGGCCGCGCCTCGTGCCCCGGGCGACCGTGGGTGCGGTTCCGCTCCTTCAGCTGCGACTCGTAGACGTGCTTCCGGCCGCCCACCAGGCGCTCGCGGGTGCGCCGCTCGGCGTCGGCGAACGCGCGGTAGTAGCCGTCGTCGAAGTCCTCCACGACCTGGAACGTCCAGCGCCCCTCGAGCACGTTCCGGCCGACGACCTCGGCCCGGAGCTCGTCGGCCACGTCGGGGTGCCCCGCCTCGGCGAGCCGGTCGAGCGCGTCGGCGAGCTCGGCGTCGGCCCGGCCGATCAGCCGGTGGAACGCGTAGAGCATCCCGCGGGCGTGCTCCACGACCTCGAACGCGGCCGTCACCCCGCCGACGGCCTCCACGACGTCGTCGGGCACGCCCGCGGGCGGCAAGTGGGCGGCGTCGGGTCGCTCGGCGGACCCGTCGTCGCGGCGGTCGGAGGTCGGAGGCTGCAGGGCGTCGTCGGTCACCCGGCCATCGTGCGGCGCACCGCCCGAGCCCACCACCGCACGACGGCGCCGCGGCTGGGCGCAGGCCCGGGCCGCAGCCGCCCGTCAGGCCGCCGGCGAGGCGATCTGGACCAGGTTGCCGCAGGTGTCGTCCAGCACCGCCACGACGACCGGACCGGCCTCGGTGGGCGGCTGGACGAACCGCACGCCGAGCGCCTCGAGCCTCGCGTGCTCGGCGCGGACGTCGGCGACGCCGAAGCTCGTCCACGGGATCCCGTCCGCGACGAGCGCGGCCCGGAACGGCCCGACGGCGGGGTGCTCGGCCGGCTCGAGGAGGAGCTCGACGCCGTCCGGGGCCTCGGGCGACACGACGGTGAGCCAGCGGTGGGCACCGACCGGCACGTCGGTCTTCGGTCGGAAGCCCAGGACGTCGGTGTAGAACGCGAGCGCCCTGGCCTGGTCGTCGACGAACACGGAGGCGGTGGTGATGATCACGGGGACTCCTCGGTGGGTGCGGGTGGGGCTGCGGGTGCGGTCACGACGTCCAGCCAGCCGACGACGCCGGCCAGCGGTCCCGGGTCGAGGCGGTGCACGGTCGTCCGCCCCGCGCGGGTCGCCCGGACCAGGCCCGCGTCCGCCAGCACGCCCAGGTGCTTGGAGACCGCCTGCCGGGTGACGACGACGCCGTGGACGGAGATCAGCCGGGTGCACAGCTCGAACAGCGTCTGGCCGTCGCGTCGCCGCAGCTCCTCCAGGAGCAGCCGTCGTGTCGGGTCGGCCAGTGCCCGGAACACCTCGTCCACGCGGCCACGATAGGAAACCGTGGGGTTGCCCGACAAGACCTCGCAGGCCGGCGACCCCTCGCAGCAGGCGGTCAGTCGGCGGCGCGCCGGGCCGCGCCCTCGGCCAGGCCCGCCGCGAGACCCGTGACCACGCCCGCCGCCAGGCTGACGGCGAACACGCCCAGCAGGCCGCCGACCACCTCCTGCGTCGTCGTCGTCGGCCGCGGCGCGGGCACCGGGACCGCACCCGGCACGTCACCGGCGCCCTGCTGGGCCCGCAGCCGCAGCGCCGCCTGCTGCAGGGCCGCCGCCGGCCAGCAGCCGTCCGCGAGCGACGCCGCCCGGCGCGCGACCTCGGCCGCGGGCACCGGGCCCGGCGGCAGCACGTCCTCCGCGAGCCCGACGGCCGCGAGCAGGGCGGCGAGGGCCCGGGTGCGCCGGTCCGGGGCGGCGCCCTCGACCAGCACCGACCACAGCGCGCGCCGCGCGCCGGACTCCCGCGAGACGTCCGCGGCGGGCCAGCGGAACGTGCCCGGCACGGGACCGGCCACCACCCTGAGCGGGCCGCCGTCCGCCAGCCGTCCCGCGAGCGCGGCCGGCAGGCCGGCACCCAGGCGCGCCACCAGCTCGACGGGATCCCGCGGCGCCTCGTCGACCCGCTGCACCGCGGCGCGCAGGACCGGGTCACCGGTGACGCCGCCGGGCTCGAACGCGCGGGGCGTGACGACCACCTCGTGCCCGCCCGGCGTGCCCCGCAGCTGCACGGCGCCGGCCAGGTCGAGCTCCAGCAGCACGGCCCCGCCCAGCACCGCCTCCCCCGCGAGCACCGAGCCCGTGGGAGGACCGCCCGCGTCGCGCACCGCGAGGTCGCCGCGGTGGTCGTCGAGCAGGAGCAGCAGCAGGTCCTCGGCGATCAGCACGGCCATGCGCGGCACCGTAGCGCTTCTGGGGCCGCGCACGGCCCGTCACTCCCCCCGGTGCAGTAGCGTGTCCGCCATGTGCACGACGCAGAGCTGGTGGCCCGCCTCCTAGGCGGACCCCTCGACGCGTCGACGACCGCCCCTGAACCGGGTGGTCGTGGCCGCGGGCGCGGCGGGACCACCCGGTCCCCGACCGAACGGCACCCGCGATGACCTCCCTGCTCAGCTCCCTGCTCGACGACGACGCCACGCCGTTCGCGGTCCTGCACCGCCGCGGCACGGACTGGCTCGACGTCCTCGTCGGCGACGTCCTCGACGTCGACCGGCTGGCGGACGTGCCGCTCGACGGCGGCACCGTGCTCGCGCTCGTCCCGTTCCGCCAGGTGCGCGAGCGGGGGTTCGCCGCGCACGACGACGGCGCCCCGCTGCGCTGCCTGCGGGTCCGCGAGCGCGAGCGGGTGCCGCTCGCGGAGGCGCTGCCGCTGCTCCCGGCCGCCGTCCCCGTGGAGCCGGAGGGCTTCGACGTCGACGACGCCACCTACGCCGACCGGGTGCGCACGGTGATCGAGGACGAGATCGGCCGGGGCGAGGGCGCGAACTTCGTGCTGCGCCGGGACTTCGTGGCCCGGACGGGGTCGGCGCCCGGGCCCGCGGTGCTGGGGTGGCTGCGCGCGCTGCTGGAGCGCGAGCGGGGCGCGTACTGGACGTTCGCGGTCCGCACGCCCGGGCTCGCCGCCGCCGGCGCGACCCCCGAGCGGCACGTGTCCGTCGCGGGCGGCGTCGCCCGGATGAACCCGATCAGCGGCACGTTCCGGCACGGGGCGCAGCCGCCCACCGGGGCGGAGCTGCTGGCGTTCCTCGCCGACACCAAGGAGAGCGAGGAGCTGTTCATGGTGGTGGACGAGGAGATGAAGATGATGAGCGCGGTCTGCCCGGACGGCGGCCGGATCCTCGGGCCGTACCTCGCGCAGATGTCCCGGCTCACGCACACCGAGTACGTCCTGGAGGGGCGGACCGACCTGGACGTGCGCGAGGTGCTGCGGCTGACGATGTTCGCCCCGACCGTGACCGGCTCGCCGATGGGCAACGCGTGCGCGGTCATCGCGCGGCACGAGTCGACGCCGCGCGGCTACTACTCCGGCGTGCTGGCCCTGCTCGAGCCGGACGGCACGACCCGGCCGGACGGGGCGCCGGGGTACGAGGTCGACGCACCGATCCTCATCCGGACCGCCTACCTCGACGACGCCGGGCGGGTGACCGTGCCGGTCGGCGCCACGCTCGTGCGGCACTCCTCCCCCGACGGCGAGGTCGCCGAGACGCACGCCAAGGCCGCCGGGGTGCTGACCGCCATCGGCGCCCTCGCCCCCGCGCGTTCGGGGGGACCCGCTCCGGTGCTCGCGGACGAGCCCGGCGTCGCGGCGGCCCTCGCGTCGCGGAACGACCGGCTGGCCGCGTTCTGGCTGCGCCCCCAGGGCGCTGCGCCGGACCCGGCGCTCGCGGGCCGCACCGCCCTGGTCGTCGACGCCGAGGACCAGTTCACGACGATGCTCGCGCACCAGCTCCGGCACCTCGGGCTCGAGGCCCGGGTGGTGCCGTGGCAGGACGTCCCCGACGACCCGGCCACCGACCTGCTGGTGCTGGGGCCCGGCCCGGGCGACGCGCGGCACCTCGACGAGCCGCGGGTCGCGCGGCTGCACGAGCTGCTCGCCCGGCGGCTCGCGAGCGGGCACCCGCTCCTCGCGGTGTGCCTGAGCCACCAGGTCCTCGCGCTCCAGGCCGGCCTGCCGGTCGCGCCGCTGCCCGCGCCGCGGCAGGGCGTGCGGCTCGAGGTCGACGTGTTCGGCGAGCGCGCCGCCATCGGGTTCTACAACACATTCGCGGCGTACCACGGTCCGGGGGCGGCCCGGACGCCGCTGCTCGGGCTGGAGGTGGCGACCGACAACGCGGGGGTGGTGCACGCGCTGCGCGGCCCCGGGGTCGCGTCGGTGCAGGGGCACCTGGAGAGCGTGCTGTCGTCCGACGGGCTGGCGACGCTGCGCCGGCTCGTCGGGCACGCCCTGGCGACCGCCCCGTCGCCGCGGTGACGGCGGACCCGCCGCGCGCCCGCTAGCGTGACCTGCCATGGCCTCCCGCACCGGCGTCTCCACCGCCTCCGGCTGGCTCGCCGTCGTGGCCCTGGCCGGCACGGCGCTGCTGCTCGTGCCCGGCTGGTTCGGCCGCCCGCCGGGCGCGGTGCTGCTCCCGGTCGCGGCGGCGGCCGCGCTCGGGCTCGGCTGGCTGCTCGACCCGGCTGCGAGCCGGGCGACGTTCGTGGACGGCGCGCTCGCGGCCGTGGGCCTCGGGGCACTGCTCGGGGGCGCCGCCCTCCTGGTCTCGTCCCTGGTGCGGCTGATCGCGCTCGGCGACGTCGCGGCGCTCGGGTTCGGGCTCGGCGGGGCCGTGCTCGGCACGCTGATCGGCTCCGGGCTGCTGGCGACCCGGATGGACGGCCCGCCGATCTAAGCGGGCGCGGGCGAGCGCGTGTCAGACCCCGGGTCGAACATGTGTTCTATGCCCGCCACCGTTGATCCCGCCCCCGTCGCCGGGATCCTGCACGCCGACCTCGACGCGTTCTACGCCTCCGTCGAGCAGCGCGACGACCGCCGGCTGCGCGGGCGCCCCGTGGCCGTCGGCGGCGGGGTGGTGCTGGCCGCGTCGTACGAGGCGAAGCGGCGCGGCGTCCGCACCGCGATGAGCGCGCGGCAGGCCCGGTCGCTGTGCCCGGGCCTCGTCGTGGTCCGGCCCCGCTTCGAGGCCTACTCGGCCGCCAGCAAGGCGGTGTTCGCGATCTTCCGGGACACCACCCCCGCGGTGCAGGGCGTGTCGATCGACGAGGCGTTCCTCGACGTGCGCGGCCTGCACCGGATCGACGCGGCGCCCGTCCGGCTGGGCGCGCGCCTGCGGGACCGGGTCCGGGACGAGGTCGGCCTGCCGATCACGGTCGGGGTGGCCCGGACGCCGTTCCTGGCCAAGGTGGCCAGCCGGGTCGCCAAGCCCGACGGGCTGCTCCTGGTCGACCCCGACGGCGAGGACGCGTTCCTGCACCCGCTCCCGCTCGAGGTCCTGTGGGGCGTCGGCGCGGTCACCGCCGAGAAGCTGCACGCCTTCGGGCTCGCGACCGCCGGGGACGTGGCGGCGCTCCCCCGCTCCGTCCTGGAGCACGCGCTCGGACCGGCCATGGGCCGGCACCTGCACGCCGTGGTGCACGGCCGCACGCCCGACCGCGTCGAGACCGGGCGCCGTCGCGGCTCCGTCGGGGCCCAGCGCGCGCTCGGCCGCGGCCCGCACGACCCGGCGCAGGTCCGCGCCGCGCTGCTGGGCCTGGTCGACCGGGTCTGCCGCCGGATGCGCGGCGGCCACCGCCTGGCGCGGACGGTGGTGCTGCGCCTGCGGTTCGCCGACTACACGAAGGCCACGCGCTCACGGTCGTTCGCGTTCGCGACGGCGTCCGGGGCCCAGATCGGGGCCGCGGCGGTGGCGCTGCTCGACGAGGCCGCGCCGCTGCTCCGCGAGCGCGGGATCACGCTGGTCGGCGTGGCCCTCACCGGCCTGGAGCCCGACGACCACTGGCAGCCGGCGCTGGACCTCGACGGCGGGGCGCGGGACGGGCTCGACGTCGCCGTCGACGCGGTGGCGGACCGGTTCGGATCCGGGGCACTCGTGCGCGGCGCGCTGCTGCGCCGCGGGACGGGGCTCGAGGTGCCGACGCTGCCGGACGAGCCGGAGGACGACGCGTGACCTCCCGGGGACGCCCGCCGCGCGCCCCGGGACCCGGCCGCCGGCCTCCGGGTCACCGCGGCCGTCGGCGCTCACCCGGGCGCGCCGCTCCCGGGTGTCGGGATCACGGGGGCACGCGTACCGTCGACGGGAGAGCGGTGCCCGGGGGTGGAGCCACCGCCCGCGCACGCCGCACCGGACACCCGACGGGGGCGGCGTCCATGACCCAGACCACCGGAGCGGAGCGCGCACTGGCGCTCGGCACCCGCACGCGCGCGGGGGCCTACCGGCTCGACCTCGAGACGCAGCACTGGTGGTGGTCCGACGACGTCTACGCCATCCACGGGTTCGCCCCGCACGAGGTCGTGCCCACGACGGAGCTGCTGCTCGCGCACAAGCACCCCGAGGACCGGGACCACGTGGTCGCGGTGCTCGACGAGGCGAGCCGGACCGGCACGGCGTTCTCGTGCGTGCACCGCATCGTCGACGCCCGCGGGCGGGAACGCGTGGTCGTGGTCGTCGGCGAGGGGCAGGGCACGGCCGCGCACGGGCGGTCCGCGGAGCTGGTCGGCTACTTCGTCGACGTGACCGACGTGGTCGACGACCGGGCGCAGGCCGCGGCCACGGTGTCCATCGCCGCCGCCGCGCAGAGCCGGTCCGTCATCGACCAGGCGGTCGGGGTCGTGGCCTTCGTCGAGGAGATCGACCCCGCCGCCGCCTTCCTGGTCCTGCGCGCGGCGTCGAACGACGCGAACGTGCCGATCCGGGTGCTCGCCCGCGCGATCGTCGGCGCGCTGCCCACGCTGCGGCACGACCCGGCGCGGGTCCGGCAGTTCCTCGACGGCCTGCTCGCGCCCGCGCACCGCGTCACCGCCGGGGCCGCGCCAGGCGCCTGAGCCCGCCGCGCCCGCCGGACCCGGCCCACCCGCCCCCTGCCCGGGCCGCCTGCGCCTGCCGCCGCTACGGTCGGCTCGACGGGCGCGCCGCCGCGGCGGGTCCCCCGGGCGAGGAGGGCCATGCCGCCGGCAGCCGCACCGACGACCGCGCGCCGTGCCGTCGCGCTGGTCCGCGCCGCGCACGCGCCGCCGGCGTTCGCCGTCACGCTGTTCGCCGGGGCCTACGCCGCCGGCGCGGCGGGCGCCGGCCCCGCGCGCGCGGTGCTGGTCGCCGCCGCGGTGCTGGCGGGCCAGCTGTCCGTCGGCTGGTCGAACGACTGGATCGACGCCGGCCGGGACCTCGCGGTGGGCCGGGCCGACAAGCCGGTGGTCGCCGGGACGGTGACGGTCGCCGCGCTGCGTCGGGCGGCCCTCGTCGCGCTGGCCGCGTGCGCGCTCCTCTCGCTCGCGCTCGGGCCGCCCGCCGCGCTGCTGCACCTGGCCCTGGTCGCGGCCGCCTGGGCCTACAACGCGCGCCTGAAGTCCACCGCGTGGTCCTGGCTGCCGTACGCGGTGGCGTTCGGCGGGCTGCCGTCCGTCGCGACGCTCGGGGTGCCGGGCGGCGACGCGCTCGCGCCCTGGTGGGTGACCGCGGGGGGCGCGCTGCTCGGCGTCGGCGCGCACCTCGCGAACGTGCTCCCCGACCTGGAGGACGACGCGGCGACCGGCGTCCGCGGGCTGCCGCACCGGCTCGGCCGGCGGCGGACCGCGTTCGGGGCGGCCGGGGTCCTGCTCGTGGCCGTCGCGGTGGTGGTGCTGGGGCCGCCGGGCCCGCCCGGGGCGGTCGCGGCGGCGGGACTGGCCCTGGCGGCCGGGCTCGCCGCGTCGGGGGTCGCCGTCGCGCTCGCCCGGCCCGCCAGCCGCTGGCCGTTCGGCGCGGCGATGGCCGTCGCCGCCGTCGCGGTGGTGCTGCTGGTGGTCCAGGGGTGACCGCCGCCGGGTGGCGGCCGCGCGCGGCCACCCCCCGACCGGTCGCGGCCGCGAGGGTCGGAGGGCAGCATCGGGGCATGTCCCGCATCGCGGCCGTCGCCCCCGCGCTCCCCGAGCACGTCTACCCGCAGGCCGAGATCACCGCGGAGGTGGCGGGCCTGGTGACCCGCGACCCCCGGCGGCGGGCCCTGCTGGACCGGGTGCACGCGTCCAGCGCCATCACGACCCGGCACACCGTGCTGCCGCTCGAGAAGTACGCGGGGCTGACGTCGTTCGGCGAGACGAACGACGTGTTCCTGCGCGAGGGCCTGGAGCTGGCCGCGCGGGCGGTGACCGACGCCCTGGCGGCGGTCGACCTCCGGCCCGCGGACGTCGACCACCTGTTCTTCACCACGGTCACGGGCGTCTCCGCGCCGTCGCTCGACGCGCTCCTGGTGGGCCGGCTCGGGTTGCGGCCGGACGTGCGGCGGGTGCCGAGCTTCGGTCTCGGCTGCGCGGGCGGGGCCGCCGGACTCGCCCGGGTGGACGACCACCTCGCGGGCCACCCCGACGAGGTGGCCGTGCTGCTGTCGGTCGAGCTGTGCTCGCTCACGCTGCAGCACGACGACGACTCGACCGCCAACCTGGTCGCGAGCGGCCTGTTCGGCGACGGCGCCGCGGCGGCGGTGCTGCTGGGCGACCGCCGCGCGGCCGCGCTGGGGCTGGACGGGCCGGCCGTCGTCGGGGCCCGCAGCGCGCTCTACCCCGGGACCGAGCACGACCTCGGCTGGCAGGTCGGCGGCTCGGGCTTCCGCATCGTGCTCTCCGGCGGCATGGCGGACACCGTGGCCGCGCACGCCGCCGCGGACGTCGCCGCACTGCTCGACCCGCTGGGCGCCCAGGTCGCGGACGTCGCCCGCTGGGTCGTGCACCCGGGCGGCCCGAAGATCCTCGACGCCGTGCAGGACGCGCTGGGGCTCGGGCCCGACGCGCTCGCCGGGTCGCGCGCCGCGCTCGCCCGAGCCGGGAACCTGTCGTCGGCCGCCGTGCTGCACGTGCTGGCCGACGTGCTCGCGGGCCCGCCGCCCGACCCGGGGGCGCTGGGGGCGGTCCTCGCGTTCGGCCCCGGGGTGGGCGCCGAGCTGGTCGCGCTGCGCTGGCCGGAGGTGGCCGCGTGAGCTCGCTGCTGTGGTTCGACGTCCTGGTCGCGCTGACGGCCCTCGAGCGGCTGGCCGAGCTCGTCGTCTCGTCGCGGAACGCCCGCTGGTCGTTCGCCCGCGGCGGCGTCGAGTCCGGCCGCGGGCACTTCCCACCGATGGTGGCCCTGCACACCGGGCTGCTGCTGGCGTGCGTGCTGGAGGCGCACCTCGCCGACCGGCCGTTCCTCCCCTGGCTCGGCTGGCCGGCGCTGGTCCTCGTGCTGGCGAGCCAGGCGCTGCGCTGGTGGTGCATCGTGACGCTCGGCCCCCGGTGGAACACCCGGGTCGTCGTCGTGCCGGGGCTCCCGCTGGTGGACCGCGGCCCGTACCGGTGGATCCCGCACCCGAACTACGTCGCCGTGGTCGTCGAGGGCATCGCGCTGCCGCTCGTGCACACCGCCTGGGTCACCGCGCTCGCGTTCACCGTGCTCAACGCCGTGCTGCTGCTCGGGTTCCGGATCCCGGCCGAGGAGCGCGCGCTCGCGGCGGCGACGGGCGGCGGCGGACCGGTGCCCGCCCCGGGCCGGTGACCGCCACCCCGGACGTCGACGTCCTGGTCGTCGGCGGCGGACCCGTCGGGCTCGCCGCGGCCCTCGAGGCGCGCCGCGCCGGGCTGTCGGCGCTCGTCGTCGAGCCGCGCGGGACGCCCGTCGACAAGGCGTGCGGCGAGGGCCTGATGCCGCGGGCGGTCGACCTGCTGGGGCGCTGGGACGTCGACCCCGCCGGGCGGCCGCTCGCGGGCATCGCCTACGTGCGGGACGACCTGCGCGCCGAGCACCGGTTCGCCGGGCCGCCCGGCCGCGGCGTGCGCCGCACCGTGCTGCACGCGGCGCTCGCGGACCGGGCCGCCGCCGCGGGCGTCGAGCGGCACGCCAGCCGGGTCGGGGACCTCGCCCAGGACCGGGACGGCGTGACCGCCGCGGGGGTGCGCGCCCGGTGGCTGCTCGGGTGCGACGGCCTGCACTCGACGGTCCGGCGGCTCGCCGGGCTGGAGGCCGCGCGCCCGGGCCGCGCCGCGCGCCGGTTCGGCGTCCGCCGGCACTACCGGGTCGCCCCGTGGACCGACCTGGTCGAGGTGCACTGGGGCCGGCACGCCGAGGCGTACGTGACGCCGGTCGGCCCGGACCTGGTCGGGGTGGCGCTGCTCGGGCCGGCCCCGGTCGACGTGGACGCCGAGCTCGCGGCGATGCCCGCCCTCGCGACCCGCCTGGCCGGCGCCCCGGTGGATGCCGCGGACCGGGGCGCCGGCCCGCTGCGCCAGCGCACCCGCGCGCGGACGGCGGGGCGGGTGCTGCTCGTCGGAGACGCGTCGGGCTACGTGGACGCGCTGACCGGCGAGGGCCTGCGGCTCGGGTTCGCCCAGGCGGTCGCGGCGGTTGCGCACCTGGACGACCCCGCGGGCTACGAGCGCGCCTGGGCGGCGGCGACCCGGGACTACCGGCTGCTCACGTCCACGCTCGTGAGCGTGGCGACGTCGCCCCTGCGCGGGGCGCTCGTGCCGGCGGCGGTGCGGCTGCCGCCCGTGTTCGCCGGGGCGGTGGAGCGCCTGGCCCGCTGACCCGGGCTACGCCGGCGCGCCGGCCTTCCGGTCGTGCTTGTCGGCGTACAGGTCCGCGTCCGCGCGCACCAGCAGGTCCCGGGCGGTGTCGCCCGGTTCGTGCACCGCCACGCCCGCGCTGCACGGCAGCGGGGTCCACGCGCAGGCCAGCGCGGCCCAGCGCCGGGCCGCCTCCTCGCCGTGCCCCGGGAGCACCGCGACGAACTCGTCGCCGCCGAGCCGCCCGACGAACCCCGCGCGGTCGAGCTCCGCGTGCCAGTGCGCGACCAGGTCGGCCATGAGGTCGTCGGCGCCGAGGTGCCCGTGCGCGTCGTTGACCCGCCGGAAGTCGTCGATGTCGAGCGCCACCACCGCGAGCGGCTCGCCCCGCCGGCGCGCCCGCGCGAGGGCCGCGGCGAGCCGCGCGTAGAACGGCCCACGGGTCAGCGCGCCGGTGAGGTGGTCGGTGCCGCCCGCCTCGCGCAGCCGGTGGCCCTGCCACCCGAGCAGGACGCAGGACAGCACGCACAGGGTCGCCATGCTCACGATGTTGGTGGCGTGCACCGGCGCGACCGCCAGCCAGGCACCGACCGCGATCGTCGAGGCCGCGGCCGCCACCACCACGGCCGCACGGCGCGTGTCCAGCACGTACGCCGCGAGCTGCCCCGCCAGGATCACGCCGAGCGCGAAGACGACCACGCCCTCGGTCGCCCGGCAGCTCGCGAGCACGCCCCCGGCGACGACGATGCCGGCGACGAGCACCACCTCGGTGCTCGTCGGGTGCGCAGGCAGCGTCACCGCGAGCACCGCCAGCAGCGCGTACGCCGCGGCCGCCACCGCCCACCGGCCGGTGGGCGTCTGCGGGTCGACGGGCGTGAGGCCGCCGAGCGCCGTGAGCACGGAGACGACGAGGAGCGCCACGGCGAGCTGCGCGCGCAGGTCCCCGTGCGGCGTCTGCTCCACCGTCGGCATGGCCCGATGGTGCCGTGTCCGGGCGCGGGGCGCGGCTCGCGTGCGGGTGAACTCCGTGACGTGCCAGGCTCCGTCCGGCCCGCACGGCAACCGCTCACCCGAACGGCGGCAGGTCCGTGCGGGGCGGCTCACCCGATCGGACGCGCGCGGTCTCGGCTACCGTCGCGCGGGTGACCGCCGCACCCCCGCCCGAGCCCGCCCGCACCCCCGCGCCGTCCCCCGCCTCGTCCCCTGCGGCCGGCGACCGCACCGCGACGGCGGACGACGGCACGCGGCTGCGCTGGCGCGAGCAGGGCGCGGGCAGCCCCGTGCTGCTGCTCCAGGGCCAGGCGACCGCGATGGCGGGCTGGGACCGGGTCGCCGCCGACCTCGCCTCGGAGTTCCGGGTGCTGCGTACCGAGCAGCGCGGGGTCGCCGGCACGGACCCGGGCCCGGGCGGCCGGGTCCCGGACGGCCTGACGACCCGGGACCTCGCCCGGGACGTCCGCGCGGTGCTCGACGCCGCCGGCGTGGCCACGGCCCAGGTCGTCGGGCACTCGATGGGCGGCAAGATCGCGCAGTGGCTCGCGGTGGACGCGCCGGACCGGGTCGCGTCGCTCGTGCTGCTCGCGACCAGCGCCGGCGCGTCGGACGGGGTGCCGCGGGACGCCGAGGCGCACCGGCTGCTGCTCGCCGGCGACGGCGCCGCACGCACGCGGCTCTTCTTCGACGACGTCTGGGCCGCGGCGCACCCCGACGAGGTGCGGACGTTCTTCGCGCTGGACGCCGACCGGCCGACCCTCCGCGCCCTGTACCGGGCGAGCACCGAGCACGCCGCGCTCGGCGCTCTCGGGGCGGTGGTCGCGCCGACCCTCGTCGTGCACGGCACCGAGGACCGGCTCGCGCGCCTCGCGTCCGCGGAGCGGCTGGCGGCGGAGGTGCCGGGTGCCCGGCTCGTCGCGGTCGCCGGGGCGCGGCACGGGCTGCACCTGGACAGCGCCGGGGCCGCGGCGGCGGTGCGGGAGTTCCTGCGGGCGCACGCCCCGGGGTGACGCGTCCGGGCGGGCCTGGGCGGGCCCGGGGCCGGCCCGGGGCTGGCGCGGCGACCCGCCGCGGGCCTTGACTGGTCCCCCGGCGAGCCGCGACCCAGGGGGACGACATGACCACGACCGACCCGCTCGACCTGCGCGGCGCGCGCCTGGTCGCGGCCGACCTGCACGGCGCGCGGCTCATCCGCGCCGACCTGTCCCGCGTCGTGATGCGCGGCGTCGAGATCGACGGCGCCGACATCGACGCGCCCTGGCTGCTCGACGGGGGCTCGCTGCTCGTGAACGGCGTGGACGTCGCCCCGTACGTGGACGCCGAGCTGGACCGGCGGTTCCCGGGGCGGTCGCTGCGCCGCGCCGCGGACCCCGAGGGGCTGCGCGCCGCGTGGGCCGCCGTGGAGCAGACGTGGGCGGCCACCCTCGACCGCGTCGCCGCGCTGCCCGCCGGCACGGTGGACGTGTCCGTCGACGGCGAGTGGTCGTTCGCGCAGACGCTCCGGCACCTCGTGATGGCGACGGACACCTGGCTCCGGGGCGCCGTGCTCGGCGTCGAGGCGCCGTACCACCGGCTCGGGCAGCCGAACGTGGAGTACGCGGCGGACGGGCACGACCCGTCGGTGTTCGCGGACGGCACCCCCGCGTGGGACGAGGTGCTGGCGGTGCGCGCCGAGCGCGTCGCCATGGTGCGCGACTACCTGGCGGGCGTCACCGCCGCGGACCTCGCCGGGACCCGGCCGAACCCGTGGGCACCCGAGTACCCGGAGACAGTGCTGTCCTGCCTGCACACGGTCCTCGAGGAGGAGTGGGAGCACCACCGGTACGCGGTCCGCGACCTCGCGGCGGTCGCCGCCGCGCCGGGGGCCTGACGGCCGGGCCGACCGCTCAGCGGGGCCGGCGGGCGAGCGCGAGCCGGAACGCGTTCCGGAACCGGTACGACCCGTCCGCGAGCCGGAACGGGGCCGCCGCGGCGACCACCACCGGCCCGCGCCCCGCGAGCCCGGCCGCGTCCTCCCCGAGCAGCAGCCCCCGCACGAGGGCGTCCGCGTCCGGCGCCGACCAGGGCACGTCGACGAGCGCGAGGTGCTCGGCCACCAGCCCCGCGCCGGTGAGCAGCGCCCGCACCGGGGCCTCGCGGCGCAGCGGCCCCTCGGGGCCGGGCTCCTCGCCGTCGTCCGCCGCGAGGGCGGCCTCGACCGCGTCGAGCTCGCACCGGTCCCGCTCCGCCCAGCCGCAGACCGCCAGCACCCCGCCGGGCGCCAGCACCCGGGCCGCCTCCGCGACCGCGGCGGCCGCGTCGTCGGCCAGGTGCAGCACGTTCACCGCGGTGACGACGTCGAACGCCGCGTCCGGCCACGGGAGGTCCTCGGCGTCCGCCTCCCGCACGTCCGCCGCGGGCGCCGCGCGGCGGGCGCGGGCGACCATCCCCGGCGCGACGTCCGCGCCCGCCACGGCCGCGCCCCGGGAGGCGGCGTCCGCCAGCAGCTCGCCGGTCCCGCAGCCGACGTCGAGCAGCCGGGTGCCCGGGCCCACGGCGGCCGCGTCGAGCAGCGCCTCGCGGGCCGGGCCGGCGAAGCCGCCCCAGGCCGCGGCCCAGTCCTCGGCCAGGGCCGTCCAGGGGTCGTCGTCGATCGCCGGGGCGAGGTCGGTCGCCGGGCCGAGGTCGGGGTCGGTGTCGTCGCGCACGGACCCAGTCTCACCCGGGCTCAGTCCGCCCAGACCCGGAGGTGGTCGAACCGGGCCGTCGCCCGCGGCGCCGCCCCGTCCCACCCGTGCGCCACCAGCCCGACCCGCAGGTCGGTGCCTGGCGGGAAGGTCCACACGCCGCCGGCCACCCAGGTCGCCCCGTCCGTGCTGGTGAGCGCGCGCACCTCGTGCTCGCCCGCGTCGCCGGTCCGGTGCACGAGCCGCAGCCAGGTGGTGTCGCCCGGCGGCCCGACAATGGTCCCGCCGTACGACAGCCGCCCCGCGAAGGGCGTCTCCCGGCCGAACTCGGTCTGCCGGGTGTTCCAGATCGCGACGTGCGACAGCCGGGCGAACTCGTCGTCGCCCGCGTACGCCACGAGCCCCGCCTGCTGGTAGTTGCGCACGTCGTCGGTGCCGAGGTCGACGGACACCGCGGTCTCGGCGGTCCAGTCGCCCTCGGGGACGTCCCGCAGCAGGACGCCCGCGTCGTTCCCCGTGCCGGTCAGGTCGGCGTGCTCGACGGGCCACACCAGCGCGCCGTCCGCGGTCGTCACGTCCGGGTCCCGCACCGCGGTCCAGCCGGCGCCGGGGTCGTCGCCGGGCGCGCCGTCGAACGTCACCTCGTCCACCAGGGTGCCCGTCGACGGCAGCGGCTCGACGTCGGTGACCTGCTGGGCGAGCGGGACGGCGCTGAGGTCGTCGACGTGCACGCCCGAGGTCCGCGCCACCGCGCCCGCACCGCCGGGACGAAGGCGCTGCGGCAGGTCCAGGGTCACGACGGCGAGCGGGTCGCCGAGCCGGGCCTGGCTCACCTCCGCGCGGGCGAGCCGGCCCTCGACCTCGAGCACCACGGCGTGCCAGGTGGTCCAGTCGACGCCGTCGGGCAGCGGGACGGCCGCCCGGGCCGACCCCGAGCGGACCACGAGCTCGCCGGCGGCGGGGTCGAGCACGGCGCTCACCCCGCTCCCGCCGCGGGCGGCACCCCGCACCCCCGCGGGGCCGGGGGCCGCCGCGGACCCGCCCGTCGAACCGCCGCGACCGAGGCCGAAGCCGGCCACGACGCCGCCCGACGCGCCGGGGTTCAGCCGCACGTCCGCCTCGACGCGCACGGGACCGGGCAGCCGGGACCGGGTGAGCAGGGCACCGGCGCCGACCGCCACGGCGTGCCCACCGCCCTGCGGATCGCCGCCGACGGCCCGCCAGGCGTCGCCCCGCCACCCCGCGCCGAGCCCGTCCTCGAAGCCCGCGACCGCGCGCCCGCCCGCGGCGGGGGCGGGCTGGGCGTCGTCCGACGCACCCCTGCCCGCGCGGACCACCGGCCAGCCGTCCACCCAGTCGAGCCGGTCCAGCAGCATGGGGCGGCGGTTGATCCCGTCCGTGCCGTCCAGGTACGGCTGCCCGCGGTCGATCGCGTGGTACACGACCCAGTCCCGCCCGGCCAGGTCGGTCACGACCGCGTTGTGGCCCGTGCCCACCCACGCGTTCCCGTTCGGCGCGAGCACCGGCGTGCCGCCCGCGCGGGACTGCAGCAGGGGCACGCCCTCGCGGTCGACGTACGGCCCGGTGAGCGAGGTCGACCGCCCGACCTGCACGCTGTACCCGGTCGTCGGGCCGGCGCAGCAGTTCGCGGTCGACGCGAAGAGGAACCAGTACCCGCCGCGCCGGACCACGTAGGCCCCCTCGAACTTGTTGTCGACGGCCAGCTGCACCGGCTCGCCGACGGCGCGGGTCCCGGTCGCGTCCAGCGCGGTCACCCAGACGCCCCCGTAGTAGGAGCCGTAGACCAGGTGCTCGGTGCCGTCGGGGCCGACGACGTGCGACGGGTCGTACGTCCACAGGAAGTCGTCGGGCGCGCCGCTGCCGCCGGGTCGCGGGTCCACGACCGGGGCACCCGCGTCGGTCCACGGACCGGTGGGCGTGGGCGCGGTGGCGACCCCGACGGCCGAGTCGCCGGTCCCCGCGGTCACGGTGGTCTCGGTGACGACGTAGTAGAGCCGGTACTCGCCGTCGACGTACCGCACGTCGGGGGCCCACAGCGCGGCCGGGTGCGCGGGGTCGGCGTCGGCCCAGGACGGCAGGGTGTCCTCGGTGAACGCGTCCCCGACGTACTCCCACGCGACGAGGTCGGCGGACCGGGACACCGGCAGCAGGTGCCGGGTCCCCTCCCCGGCACGCAGCGGGTCGGTCGTGCCGTACGCGTACCACCAGCCGTCCTGACCGCGGACCACCGCGGGGTCGGCGAACGTGTCGGCGAAGCCGGCGCTGACGGGGTTCGTGACGGTGCCGGGGGCGCCGGTCGGGGACGTCGGACCGCCCCCGGTGAAACGGGCGTCGCCGACCGGGACCTCGGCGGACGCGCGGGCCGGGGGTGCCGCGGCGGACGCCGACGCGCCGGCCAGCACGAGCGCGAGGGCCGCCGCGGGGGCGGCGGCGCGCACGCCGGCCCTCCCCGGGGCGTGCCGGTGCCGTGGGGTGCGCTGCGCCATCGCAGGCTCCTGCCGTTCGTGGGTCCGGAGCACCCCTTCTACGCCCGGCGGCGCACAGCCGCCACTCAGACGGGCGAGCCGGCGGCGCACGATCCGCCGTTTCCCGGACAGGGTGGTGCTCGCTCCCCTACCGTCTCCGGTGTCCGCCGACAGTCCCGCACCGCCGACGAGAGGTCCCCGCCGTGATCCGCGTGCTGCCAGTCCTGATCCAGCTCGGGCTGCTCGTCTACTGCCTGATCGACTGCATCCAGACGGACTCGGTCCTGGTGCGTAACCTGCCCAAGACCGCCTGGGTGCTGCTCATCGTGTTCCTGCCGCTCGTCGGCGGGATCGCGTGGCTGGTCGCCGGACGACCGGAGCGGGGCGCGACCGCCCGGTCGGTGCCCTGGCCGAGCACCGCGACCGCCGGGTTCCCCGAGTACGAGCGCCCGCGCGCGACCGGCCCGGACGACGACCCGGAGTTCCTGGCGGGGATGCGGGACTCGGACGACCGGCACGAGCGGATGCTCCGCGACTGGGAGGCCGACCTGCGCGCCCGGGAGCAGGGCCTGCGCGACGGCGGCCCCGCGGCGGACGACGGCACCCCCGGGTCCCGCCCGGGCGCCTGACCGCGGTCAGCGGCGCGAGGTCGCCCGCATCCGCCAGAGCAGCCAGAGGAAGTACGGCGTGCCGACCACGGCCGTGACCAGGCCCGCGGGCAGCTGCGCCGGCGCGATCGCCGTCCGCCCCACCACGTCGGCCACGCAGACCAGCGCCGCGCCCAGCACGACGGTCAGCGGCAGCGTCCACCGGTGCCGCTTGCCGATCAGCATCCGCGCGGCGTGCGGCGCCACCAGCCCGACGAACACCACCGGTCCGATCGCCGCCGTGGCCGCGGCCGTGAGCAGCACCGCGACGCCGACGTGCACCGACCGGGAGCGCGGCAGGTCGACGCCGAGCACGCGCGGCGTGACGTCGTCGACCTGGACCAGGTCGAGGTCGCGGTGCGTGCGGGCGACGACCAGCACGCCGATCGCCAGCGCCACCGCCATCGGCACCAGCTGCGGGGTCCCGGCGCCGTAGGTCGACCCGCCGAGCCAGGTGATCGCGCGGTTCTGGTTCCACGGGTCGGTGCGGACCAGCAGCAGCGTCGTGACCGCGCTCGCCGCCGCGCCGGTGCCGAGGCCGACGAGCACCATCCGTCCCGACGCCATGCCGGTGCCCGCCGTGACGCCGAACACCAGGAGGCTCGCGAGCACCGCGCCGACCAGCGCGCCGCCGAAGACCAGCGCGAACGACGGCGCCGCCGTGAGCACGATGACGACGACCGCACCGAGACCGGCCGCGTGCGCGACGCCGAGGACACCGGGGTCGGCGAGCGGGTTCCGGGTGACCGTCTGCACCAGCGCACCGGCCAGGGCGAGGCAGGCGCCGGCGAGCAGAGCCGCGCCGACCCGCGGCACCCGGGAGTCGAGGATGATGTCCAGCCGCACCGACGCCTTGCCGGCGAGCCAGTTCGCCACGTCGCCGAGCAGCACCGTCGAGTCGCCGAGCAGCACGCCCGCGACGACGACGCCGACCAGGACGAGCACCCCGGCGCCGAGCAGCAGGGCCGGGGCGCGGCGGGCGAGGGCGCTGCCGGCGCGCAGCGTGACCAGCGTGTCGGGCTCCAGCGCGGCGCGCGCCCGGCGGGCCAGGACGACCAGGGCGACGGCGCCGATCAGGCTGGTCACGACGCCGGTCGGCACGGTGACGCCGGAGATCGGGCCGAACACGGCGCGCAGCGCGACGTCGGCGGTGAGCACGAGGGCCGTCCCCGCGACCGCGGCCGCGGGGATCAGGAGCCGGTGCCGGCCGAGCGGCCGGACCCAGGTCGCGAGCAGCCGCACGAGGAGCGGCGCGCACAGGCCGACGAACCCGATGGGGCCGGTCACCGTGACGGCGCAGGTGGCGAGCAGCACCGCCAGCACCACGCCGACGAGGCGGGTCCGGGCCACGTCGACCCCGAGCGACCGGGCGGCGTCGTCGCCGAGCCCGAGCAGGTCGAGCCGGCGGCCCAGCAGGACGAGACCCAGGAACGCGACGACCACGACCGGGGCGACCGTGCGCACGGTGCCCATGCCGTTCTGGCCGAGCGAGCCCGCGCCCCAGGCGAACAGGCCCTGGGTCTCCCAGGGGAACAGCACGAGCAGCGCCTGCGTCACCGAGGACAGGCCGAGCGTGATGGCGGTGCCGGCGAGCACCAGGCGCACCGGCGAGGCGGCCGGGCCACCGGACAGGCCGATGACGACGCCCGCCGCGGCGAGGCCGCCCGCGAACGCGACCGCCACGCCCGGCAGGGCGCCGAGCGAGGCCCCGACGACCGCGGCGGCGGTGACGGCGAGGTGCGCGCCCGCGTTGACCGCGAGGGTGTCCGGTGCGGCGAGCGGGTTGCGGGCGATGCCCTGGAGGGCCGCGCCGGACGCGCCGAGCGCGCAGCCGACCAGCACGCCGGCCGCCAGCCGCGGCAGCCGCGAAGCCGTGACGACCGCGGCGGCCTGGTCGAGGCCGCCCTGCCCGGTGAGCGCCCGCCACAGCTCGCCGACCGTGACGTCGGCGGTGCCCTGGGTGAGGTGCCACGCCGCGGCGGCGACCAGCCACACGACCAGCAGCACGAGCGCGCCGACCAGCCGCACCGGCTGGCGTCCGGCCGGGGTCTGCTCGCGCGCGGCACCGCGCCCCCCGCCCGCCGGTCCGGCGCCGGGCGCGGCAGGGAGCGCGGCGGCGGCGACGGGGCCGGTGGCGGGGGGCGAGGTGGTCACGGTGTCCCTCAGGAGTGGGCGGTGCGGGTGCGGGTCACTCGGCCGGCAGCTGGGCGACCAGGTCGTCCGACCAGCCGGCCAGCGACTCCGGGCCGCCGTAGGCCCAGATGCCGACGCCCGAGCGGTACACGTGGCCCTGCTGCACGAACGGCAGCGACTGCCACACCGGGTTGCTCGCGAGGACGGTCTCGACGACGTCGTCCTCGTCGTCGTTGCCCCAGTAGAGGAACCGGGTCTCGGCCGGCAGCGCCGTCAGGCCCTCGACGTCGACGTAGGACAGGCCGTACGCGTCGTCGCCCGGGTCCTCGGTCGCGGAGCCGAGGCCCATCTCGGTGGCGACGGCCTGGAACGCCGTGCGCGGGCCGTGCATGCGGACCGTCACGTTCGCGCCCTCGGCGTACGGCGAGGCGAACACGACGGGCGTGCCCTCCAGGCCGGCGTCC
Source organism: Cellulomonas sp. PS-H5 (assembly GCF_019265565.1). Taxonomy (NCBI): domain Bacteria; kingdom Bacillati; phylum Actinomycetota; class Actinomycetes; order Micrococcales; family Cellulomonadaceae; genus Cellulomonas; species Cellulomonas sp. PS-H5. The sequence goes on along the minus strand of NZ_JAHVCI010000033.1, from coordinate 18,880 downwards.
GCGATCTTCTGCGCGTTGTCGGCGATGTGCGCCTCGGTGTCGGTGACGACCTGCTCGGCCTCGTCCTCGGCGCCGACCAGCGTCGCGACGCTGCGGAACGTGTCCTCGACGTAGCCGAGCGGGTCGGACGCGTCGGCGCCGTCGAACAGCGCGACCGGCGCGATCCGCTCGAACTGCTCCAGCGCGCCCTCCGGGATCGAGGACGTGACGCCGATGATGAGGTCCGGCTCCAGGCCGGCGATCGCCTCGACCGAGGGCTCGCCGCGGGTACCGACGTCCTCAGGCTCGCCCTCGAGCGGCACGACCGTGCCCACCCAGGAGGTGTAGCCCGCGACGTCCGCGGCGCCGACCGGGGTGACGCCGAGCGACGTCAGCATCTCGGTCTGCATCCACTCCAGCGACACCACCCGGGTCGCCGGGGCGTCGAGCTCGACGGTCTCCCCGCGGTCGTCCGTGATGGAGACCGGGCCGCCCGCGGCGGTGGTGCCCGTGGTCTCGGCCGCCGGCTCGTCGGTGGTGCCGCAGGCCGCCAGCGCGGCCACCGCGCCGACGGCGACGAGCGCCGTGAGCGTGCGTCGGGTGGTCATCGTTCCTCGTGTCTGCGCGGGAGGAGTGGGCGCCCGCGCGTCGCGCCCTCGGCCGCGGGGAGGCGCGGCGGGTGGAGAAGGAGTGGGTGGCGGCGCGTCAGGCGCCGACCGGGGCGGGGTGCGGGGCGCCGGCCGGCGCGTCCGCGGGTTCGTCGGTGCGGCGACCGGGGGCCCGGCCGGCCACGCGGCGGAGCAGCAGGCGCGGCGCGTGCACGCTGACGTGCCCGGTGCCCGCGTCGGTGCGCACCTCGATGTCGATGTCGTACACCTCGCTGAGCAGCGCGGAGGTCATCGCGTCCTCGGGTGCGCCGTCCGCGACCACGCGGCCGCCGTGCAGGACCAGGACCCGGTCGGCGACCGCCGCGGCCTGCTCCAGGTCGTGCAGCACCACCCCGACCGCGACGCCGTGCGCGTCCGCGAGCTCCCGGACGAGCTCCAGCACCTCGACCTGGTACCGCAGGTCGAGGTGGTTGGTCGGCTCGTCGAGCAGCAGCACGCCCGTGCCCTGGGCGAGCGCGGACGCGAACCACACCCGCTGGACCTGGCCGCCGGACAGCGCGTCGACGTCGTCGCCCGCGAGGTCCGCGATCCCGGCGAGCTCCAGCGCGCGGTCCACCGCGGCCCGACCCTCGGGGTCGGTCCCCCGCCAGCCCTGCCGGTGCGGGTGCCGGCCGAACTCGACCGCGTCCCGGACCGTGATGCCCGCGGGCGTCGGGCGGGACTGCGCGAGCAGCGTGACCCGGCGGGCGAAGTCCCGGGCGGACAGCGCGTGCGCGTCCCCGTCGGCGACCGTGACCCGGCCGGCGGACAGCCGCTGCAGGCGAGCCATGCCGCGCAGCAGCGTCGACTTGCCGGAGCCGTTCGGCCCGACCAGCGCCGTGACCCGGCCGGCGGCGAGCTCGACGCTCGCGCCGGTGACGACGGGGTCGCCGCCGTAGCCGATGCTGACGTCGGCGGCGGCCATCGCGGCGGTGTTCACGGGCACGAACCGGGACATTAGCGAAGGCTTACCTCAGAAGTCCATCCGCGTCCGGTCCGTGACCGCGGTGCGCGGCTCCGGCGGGAGGCCGCGGCCCGCCGGGCGGGCCGGCGTGCGCTCGCCTAGCGTGGCCGGGTCCGAACCCGACGCACGGAGCGTGGTGCACACATGAGCGGTCCCCGGCGGCACGACGTGCTCGTCATCGGCGGCGGCAACGCCGGCCTGTCCCTCGCGGGGCGGCTCCGGCGGGACGGCTGCCGCGACGTCGCGGTGGTCGAGCCGCGGTCCGTGCACCACTACCGGCCCCTGCTGTCGTACGTCGCCTCCGGCACCGCGACCCTCGCCGACCTGCGCCGACCGCAGGACGAGGTCGTCCCGTCGGGCGTCCGGCGGTACGCGGGCACCGTGGCGTCCGTAGACCCCGCGCGGTCCGTCGTCCTCCTCGCCGACGGCACGGAGCTCGGCTACGGCGACCTCGCGGTCTGCCCCGGCTCGGAGGTCGACTGGGACGCGGTCCCCGGCTCGAGGGAGGCGGTGGCGACCGCGCACGCCGCCACCAGCTACCTGCCCGAGCAGGCGGAGAAGACCTGGACGATGCTGTCGTCGCTCCGTTCCGGCCGGGCGGTCTTCGCGATCTCCGACCGGCACGTGCCGTGCGCCCCCGTCGGGCTGAAGCCGCTGTTCGCCGCGGTGGACGTGTGGCGGCGGACCAGGGTCCTCGACGACATCGAGGTCGAGCTGCTGGTCGAGGGGCCGCACCTGGTCCGGCACTCGGCCGCCGACCGCCGGCTGCGGGACGCGGCGACGGCGTACGGCGTCCGGGTCCGGCTCGGGACCACGGTGCGCTCGGTGGACGCCGGGGGGCGGACGCTGGTGATCGAGGGGCCGGACGGTGCGTCGACGCTCGGCTACGACGCGCTGTACCTGGCGCCGCCGCACCGCGCGTACGCCTGGATCGCGGAGAGCGGCCTGGCGACCGACGACAGCGAGGGCTTCGTCGCCGTCGACCCGGAGACCCTGCAGCACGTGGCGCACCCGCGCGTGTGGGGCCTCGGCGACGCCGCGACCGTCGGGACGCTGCCGTCCGGCGGGGCGCTCCGCAAGCAGGTGCCGGTGGTGGCGCGCAACATCCAGGCCCGCCGCACCGGCCGCACGATGCGGCGGTACGACGGCTACTCGGTCGCGCCCGTCACCACCTCCCGCCGCCGGCTGCTGCTCGCCGAGTTCGACCGGACCGGCCGGCCCGAGCCGTCGCTGCCCGTCGTGGACCTCGCGCGGCCGCGCCCGAGCCTGCTGGTGTTCGACCGGTACCTGGAGCCGCTGATCTACTGGCACCAGCTCATCCAGGGCCGCGTCTCCTGACAGCCGGGCCCGCCGGTGGCAGGGTGAGCGCGTGCAGATCGACGACATCCCGGTCCGGACCCTCCGCGGCGAGGACACCACCTTCGGCGCCCTGACCGACGGGCGCGTGGCCCTCGTGGTCAACGTCGCGTCGCGGTGCGGCCTCGCGCCCCAGTACGAGCAGCTCGAGGCGCTGCACCGGTCCTACGGCGGGCGCGGGTTCACCGTCGTCGGCGTGCCGAGCAACCAGTTCCTCCAGGAGCTCGGCTCGTCCGAGGCGATCGCCGAGTACTGCTCCGCCACCTGGGGCGCGACGTTCCCGATGCTGGAGAAGACCCCCGTCAACGGCCGGCACGCCCACCCGCTGTACCGCGCGCTGCACGAGGTGCCCGACGACGCCGGCAAGGCCGGGCGGATCACCTGGAACTTCGAGAAGTTCCTGGTCGCGCCGGACGGCCGAGCCCGCCGGTTCCGCCCCCGCGTCCTCCCGGACGCCCCGGAGGTCGTCGCGGCGATCGAGGAGCTCCTCCCGGAGCGCGCGCCGGAGGCGTGACGGCGGACGCCGACCCCCCTGCCCCCGCGACCCGCCGCACCCGCGCGCCGCAGCACTCGCGCGCCGCAGCACCCGCGCGCCGCAGCACCCGCGCGCGGCAGCACTCGCACGCCGAGATAGGACCGTCGCGCCGAGATAGGACTCCAGGCGGTCCTATCTCGGCACGCGGGTCCTATCTCGGCGAGCCGAGGGTGAGCGCAAAGGGCCAGAGCCGGAGGCGAGGGGCGAGGGCGAGGGCCGGGGCCCTCCGGTCAGCTGCCGGCCGTCGCCGCGACGGTCGTGGCCGCCATCACCGCGGACATCGCGGCGGTGGACGCCGTGATCGCGTCCTGCACCGCCTTGGCCGCCCAGGTGCCCTCCGCGACCTCCTTGGCGCGGCGGCGCACGTCGCGGGCCGGCACTCCCCCGCGGTCCACGGCCGACGGCGCCGCACCTACCGCATGCAGGAGCGCCACCAGCGCGCCGGTGCGCGGGTCGGGATCGAGCCCCTGCACGAGCACCGCGGTCAGACGCGACCGGACCTCGTCCTCGTGGCGGCCGTCGGCCTCGGGCCAGCGCGTGCGGGGGAACAGGCCGAGCACCCGGTCGTCCTCCCGGCGCAGGACCCCGCGCTCCGCCAGCCGCGCCGTGAGCTCGTGCCGCGTGCCCTTGCCGAGCCGGGTCACCAGGTCGGAGGCGGCCCGCTCGCGCTCGGCGACCCGGTCGAGGGCGTCGGCCAGCACCGGGTCAGACACGACCGCGCCGGGCGTGACGCCGACCTTGGCGGACGACCACACGCTGGTGCGCTCCCGGACGTGGACGGCCTCGGCGAGGGCGAGCTCCAGCAGCAGCGCGCCGCCGAGCGCCACGTCGAGGTAGCTGGACGTGGGGGTGCCCTTCACGTCGTCCAGGAGCAGGAGCAGCAGGTCCTCGGCGATCAGCGTCGTCACGGGGCCGAGCCTAGCGACGGCGAGCCGAGCGCACGCGGTGGGTGCCGGGCGCGCGCGGGCCGCTGGGCGCACGCGGCGGGTGCCGGGCGCACGGTGGGTGCTGAGCGCCGCGACCTCGGCGCGCGCCCCCGCCGGTCACCCCGCGAGGTGCCCCCACCGCGGCGCAAGGTCGCGCCACGGCCCCACCGCCACCACGGCGCCCTCCTCGAGCACCACGACCCGGTCCGCCCGCGCGAGCGCCGCCCGCTTCGACGTCGCCCCGACCACGGTCGTCCCGCGCTCCCGCAGCGCGGACCACAGCTCGATCTCGGTGCTCGCGTCGAGGGCGCTGGACACGTCGTCGGCGAGCAGCAGCTCCGCGTCCGTCGCCAGGGCCCGCGCGAGGGCGAGCCGCTGCACCTGCCCCCCGGACAGCCGCACGCCCCGGTGCCCGACGAGCGCGTCCGGCCCGCCCGCCTCGGCCACGTCGGAGGCCATCCGCGCCGCGGCGAGCGGCCCGTCGACGGCGCGGTCGTGGTCGAGGCGCACGTTGTCGGCGAACGTCCCGGAGAGCACGCGCGGCACCTGGGCGACGTGCGCGACACGGCCCGGCCGGAGGAAGGCCTCGGCGTCCTCGACGTCGGTGCCGTTCCACCGGATCCGCCCGGTGTGCGCCATCAGCCCGGCGAGCGCCGACAGCAGGCTGGACTTGCCCGCGCCGACGCGCCCGAGCAGCAGCACGAGCTCGCCGCGCGCGACCGTGAGGTCCACGTCGGCGACGCCGATCGTGCCGTCGTCGTGCACGGCGCCGACGCCGCGGAGCTCCAGGGTGTCGAACCGGTCCCGGGCATCCGGACCGGGCCGCGCCGCTGCACCGGTCGACAGGTCGACCCCGGGCACCTCGGCCACGAGGTCGGATCCGCCCGCGAACGACGCCGTGGCCTGCTGCCAGGCCCGGGTGCCGGGCGCCTCGGTCACCACCGCTCCGGCGACGACCCCGAACCAGTTGAACCCGGCCACGGCGCCCGCGACCAGCAGCGTGCTCGCGAGGTCCCAGACCCCGGCGAGCAGGGCGCCCCACGCCACGACCGCGCCGACCTGCACCATGATGATCGGCACGCCGTCGAGGACGGCCTGCACCCGGTGCTCGAACACGGCGGCCTCGACCCGGCCGTCGTCGACCCGGCGCAGGTGCGCGTGCACCTCGGGCGTGCGGGCGGCGAGCTTGACCGTCCGGGCGGCGTCCAGCGCGGAGACCAACGACCGCCCGAAGCCGGCGCGCGCGGCGGCCGACCGGGTGGCCGAGCGCCCCGCGACGCCGCGACCCGCGAGGGCGCAGACCGCGCTCACGACGAGGACCGCGAGCAGCACGGCGCCCGCGAGCAGCGACCAGCTCAGCACCGCCGTGACCGCCACCAGGACGAGACCGTTGACCAGGTCGACCCAGCGGTCCGCGTAGAGCACGAACCGGTCCGCGTCGAGCGCGCGGGCCACGACCTCGCCCGGCGGGGTGCGGCGCAGCCGGTGCTGCCGGGTCTGCCCGACCAGCACCGACATCCGCACCCGGAGCAGCAGCTCGATCCACCACTTCGGGTACAGCCGGAACGCGAGCGAGCTGCACGGGGCGACGAGCAGCAGGGTGACGGCCAGCGCCACGACGAGGCCGGTGGTCGGCTCCCCCGCGCGCAGGCCCTCGACGGTGTGGCCCCACAGGTAGCCGGTCACCGCGCCCTGGGCGGCGAACAGGCTCGACAGCAGGAACAGCAGGCCGCCGAGCAGGCCCCACCGGGGCTTGACCACCAGGGCGTGCGCGATCCCGCGGGCGAGGCTGGGGCCGGTCCCCGGGTCGCGCAGCGCGGGCGGCGGCCCGGTACGCCGGCGGGCGCCGACCTCGCCCGCGCGCTCGTCGGCGTCCGCGGCCGGGGCGGCCGCCGCGACGTCGATCGTGTCCGCGTGCCCCTCGACCCGGCTCGCCTCGAGCAGCGACCGGAACGGCCCGTCGACCTCGGTCAGCGTCGCCCGGTCGCCCTGCTGCACGACCCGCCCGTGGTCGAGCACGACCACCTGGTCCGCGCGCTCGACGGTCCCGAGCCGGTGCGCCACGAGCAGGCCGGTCCGCCCGCCGAGCAGCCGCTCCGACGCCGCGACGACGCGCGCCTCGGTCAGCGGGTCCATCCGGGCGGTCGCCTCGTCCAGCACGACCACCTGCACGTCCCGCACGAGCAGCCGGGCGAACGCGACGAGCTGCTCCTCCCCCGCGGACAGGGAGGTCCCGCCGGGCCCGAGGAGCGTGTCGAGCCCGTCCGGCAGCCCGGCGACCCACTCGGTGAGCCGGAGCTCGCGCACGGCGCCCTCGACGTCGGCGCGCGGCACGTCGGCGAACAGCGCGATGTTCTCCGCGAGCGTCCCGGCGAGGATCTCCGTGCGCTGGGTGACCACGCCGACCGCGCCGCGCAGCGCCTGCAGGTCGAGGTCCCGCACGTCGACGCCGCCGAGCAGCACCGAGCCGGGCTCCGGCTCCACCGCCCGGGACAGCAGCGACGCCAGCGTCGACTTGCCCGAGCCGGTGCGGCCGACGAGCGCGACGGTCTGCCCCGCGGGCACCCGCAGGTCGACGCCGCGCAGGGCGAACGTGCCCTCCGCGTACGAGAAGTGCAGGTCGCGCAGCTCGAGGTCGAGCGGACCCTCGGGCACGGCGCGGCCGCCGGCCGGCTCGGGCTCGGTGTCGAGCAGCTCGCGGATGCGGACGATCGCGCCGATCCCCTCCTGCACATCGGGCAGGTGCCGGGCGAGCTGGTCGAACTGGCCGACGAACGACGCGGTCACCAGGAACAGCGTGACGAGCTGCGCGACCGAGAGGTCGCCCGCGCCCGCGAGCACCACGCCGGCCACGACGACGCCGGCGAGCAGCGCGTGCAGCAGCGTCCCGGCCTTCGCGGTCATCCGGGTCTCGACCGCCAGGACGCGGTCGAGCATCCGGTGCACGAGCGCGGACGCCTCGGCCAGGCGCCGGACGGCGAACGCCTGCCCGCGGCTGGTGCGCAGGTCGTCGCGGGCGGCGACCGCCTCCTCGAACGCGGCGGCGTTGTCGGTCCAGGCGCGCTCCTCGACCACCTTGCGGCGCGCGATCTCCCCCAGCGAGGGCCGCACGACCAGCACGGTGGCCCCGCCGAGCAGCGGGAACAGCACCCACGCCGGCCACCAGGTCAGGCCGCCGACGATCCAGAGCGGCACGCAGCCGACGACGGTGCGGCCCAGCCCCCAGACCTGCCGGCGCACCAGCGTGCCGACGGCGTGCGTGTCATCGTCGACCCGGTCGAGCACCTCGCCGACCGCCTGCTCCGAGAGCGTGCCCAGCGGCTGGTGCAGCGCCGCGCTCAGCAGGTCGCCGCGGAGCCGGCCCTCGGCGCGGTCGACGACGCCCGCCCACGCGACCTGCCCGACCGTGTCCACGAGCGCGGCGCCGACCAGGCACGCGGCGAGCAGCCACAGCCCGGCGGCCGTCGGCTCCTCGGCGAGGTCGCCGGCGACGACGGTGCCGAGCGCGGCGCCGACCGAGGCGATGGTCAGCGCGACGAGCGCGAGGCCGGCGACCGGACCCCGCAGGCGGCGCCAGTCGAGGCGGCGGGCGGGGTCGAGCGGCGCGCGCGAGGCCCGGTCGGCGGTGGCGTCGACCGGGGGCGGGGCGGTGGTGGTTCCGAGCATCGTCCGTCGACCCTAGGGCGACCCACCCACACGCCCGAAGCGCATTTCGCCGACGGGCGTCGCCCCGCCGCCGCTACGGTCGCCGCATGATCACGTGGGCGACCGCCTTCCTCGACTCGACCGCGGCCGACTGGGACCGCACGCTCGCGTTCTGGCAGGCGGCCACCGCGACGACCCTGTCGCCGTTCCGCGGCCCGGACGACGAGTTCGTGACGCTCGTGCCCGCCGACGGGGACGCGTTCCTGCGCGCGCAGCGGGTGCGGTCGGGGCCGGGCGGCGTGCACCTCGACCTGCACGTGCCCGACGTCCGCGCCGCCGCCGACGCCGCCGTCCGGCTCGGTGCCCGCGAGGTCGCCGCCTCGGACCACGTCGTGCTGACGTCGCCGGGTGGGTTCGCGTTCTGCTTCGTCGCCGCGTACCCGGCGCGCCGCCCCACCGCCGTGACCTGGCCCGGGGCGGGCGGCGGGACGCACACGAGCCTGCTCGACCAGCTGGCGGTCGACGTCCCGGCCGAGCGCTGGCAGCCCGAGCGGCGGTTCTGGGCCGCGCTCACCGGATGGCCCGAGCGGACGACCGCGCCCGGGTCCGCCCTGGTCCCCCTGCACCGGCCCGAGGGCCTCCCCCTGCGCCTGCTGCTGCAGCGCCTCGACGAGCCGGCCGGTCCCGTGCGCGCCCACCCCGACCTGGCCTGCTCGGACCGTCGCGCCGAGACGGTCCGGCACGTCGCGCTCGGCGCGACGGTCGAGGCGGTGCGGGAGCGCTGGACCGTGCTGCGGGACCCCGCCGGCCGGCGGTACTGCCTCACCGACCGCGACCCGACCACCGGCGCGCTCCCCTGAGCACCGCCGCGGCCGGGAAGCCGGGCGTCCCACGCCGCACCTCTCACGCCTCCGGGAGGTGCTCCCGCGCCCACAGCGCCGCGCTGGTCCGGTCCGCCACGCCGAGCAACCGGAACACGTGCCCGACGTGCACCTTCACCGTGCGCTCCGCGATACCGAGCTCCCGCCCGATCTGCTTGTTCGCCAGCCCGCGCGCGAGCAGCCGCAGCACGTCGCGCTCCCGCGCGCTGAGCCGGTCCGCCGGGCGCGGGGCCGCGGCGGACGGCAGCAGCGCGCCGGCCACGCGCGGGTCGAGCGGGGCGTACCCCCGGGCGGCGGACCGCACGGCCGCGACCAGCTCCTCCGGCTCGCAGTCCTTCAGCAGGTAGCCGACCGCGCCCGCACCGACCGCCGCCGACACGCGGTCGTGGTCGGAGAACGACGTCAGCACGACCACGCGGGTCGCCGGCCGCGCCGCGAGGACCTGGCGGGTCGCCTCGACGCCCTCGGTCCCGGGCATCGACAGGTCCATGAGGATCACGTCGGGCGCCAGCTCGGCCGCCAGCGCGACGGCCGCGGCCCCGTCGGCGGCCTGCCCCACGACCCGCATCCCGTCCGCCGCGTCGACCAGCCCGGCCAGCCCGGACCGCACCAGGTGGTGGTCGTCGGCGAGCAGCACCGTGATGTCCTCGGTCATCGCACCTCCACGTCGGGGTCGACCGCGAGCCGCCAGCGCGTCCCCGCGCCGGGCGCCGAGTCGACCGACAGGTCCGCACCGGCGGCCGCGGCCAGGTCGCCGAGCACCCGCAGCCCGAGGTGGCCCTCGGGCGGGCTCGCGAGCGTGGCGGCGGCGTCGAAGCCCGCGCCGTCGTCGGCGACCTCCAGCACCAGCAGGCCACCCGACCGCTCCAGGCGCACCCGCACCTCGTCCGCGCCCGCGTGCGCGACGGCGTTGCGCACCGTCTCCTGCGCCACCCGGTAAACGAGCTGCTGGGCGTCGACGCCGATCCCCGCCAGCGCCTCCTCCGGCGCGTCGACGGTCACCCGCACGCCGCGGGCGGCGAGCCCGCCGGCGAGGTCGGCGAGCGCGGCGCCCAGCCCGGCGGTGCGCAGGCTCGGCGGGTAGATGTCGACGAGCAGCGACCGCAGCCCGCGGATCGACGTCCGCACGGTGCCGCTCGCGGCGCGCACGTCCGCCGCGACGTCCGGGGCGCCGGCCCGCTCGGCGCGCTCGGCGGCGCCGGCGAGGGCGAACGACGACGCCGCCAGCTCCTGGACCACGCCGTCGTGCAGCGTCGCGGCGATCCGGCGGCGCTCGGCGTCGGACGCGTCGACCGCGCTGCGCAGCAGCCGCTCCCGCTGGTCCTGCCCGCGGCGCAGCCGGTCGAGCAGCGTCCACAGGACCGGCAGCAGCAGCACCAGGAGCAGGAGCAGGCTGGTGACCGTGATGCCGGCGAAGCCCCGCCACACCGCGGCGGCGCGCTCGGTGACGACGTCGTACCGGCTGTAGGTCTCGAACAGCAGGACCGTGCCGTCCGGCGTCCAGACCGGGCGGTAGACCTCGAGCAGCCGGCCCTGGTCCCGCTCGAACCGGTTCTCGGGCTCGTCGAGGTCGCTGACCTCGGCCTGCGTCGACGGGTCGGCGAGCACCGCGCGCTCGTCGTCGCCCAGCCCGAACGTGTCGCCGATCAGCCGGGGCTCGTCCGAGTACACGATCCGGCCGTCGGCGTCCCAGAGCTTCACCCGGACGACGGCGTCGCCGAGCACCCGGTCCCGGACGACCGCGTCCAGTGCCGCGAGGGCCTCGGGGTCGCCGGCGGCGACGCCGTCGGTCAGCGCGGGCTGCACGACCGCGTCGGCCAGCAGGTCGGTGCTGCGCGCGGCGTCGTTGACGGACTCCTGCTCGGCGATCCGGCGGCTCGCGCTCAGGCCGAGCACCGCGACCAGCACGAGCACGACCGCGGCCGCCGCGCCGACCTGGAGGAACACCCGCCAGGTACGGACGGGGGCGACCGAGGCGGCGGGCGGCGCGCCGCGGCTGAGGACGACTCGGCCGTCCTCGGCCGCCGGCGCGGGCGTCTGCACAGGCGCCACCCTAGGTGCTGCGGGCACCGGTCAGTCGTCGCTGCCGTGGCCGCCGTGCCGGCCGCCGTCGTCGTCGCCGTGCCGACCGGAGTCGTCGGAGCCGGAGCCCGACGAGTGGTGGCCGGAGTCGTCGGAGCCCGAGCCCGACGAGTGGTGGCCGGAGTCGTCGGAGCCCGAGCCCGACGAGTGGTGGCCGGAGTCGTCGGAGCCCGAGCCCGACGAGTGGTGGCCGGAGTCGTCGGAGCCCGAGCCCGACGAGTGGTGGCCGGAGTCGTCGACGGGCGCGGCGGGAGCCGCCGGGGCGGCGGGGACCACGGGCGCGGTCGGCGCGACGGTGCCCGTCCCGTTCGCGCGGCGGTCGTCACCGGGCTCGACGCGGTCGTCGCGGTCGACGCGCCCGCCGTGGTCGTCCGGCACGGCCGAGGGCGAGGACGAGCCGGACGGCGTCGCGTCGCCGAACGGCGACGTGGCGGCGCCGGTCCCGTTCGCGCGCCGGTCGTCGCCGACCTCGGTGCGCAGGTCGCGATCGGTGGCCCCGCCGCGGTCGTCGGCGGTCGGCGCCTGGCTGGGCACCGCGACCGGCACCTCGCGGCTGAGGCTGGGGTTGGCGGTGAGGCCGACGACGGCCGGCACGATCGCCAGCGCGGCGGCGGCGGTGAACACCAGGGTGCGCTTCACGGGGACTCCTCGGGTGGTGGTGGATCCGACGAGTCAGTTCTCCCGCGCCGCGGGTCTGCCGCGCGATCGGACGTTGGTACTAGTACCCGTCGCGAGGGGTCCCCGTGCTGGTCAGCGCGACGTCAGCCCCGCCGGTCGACCAGCAGCCACGCCCCCGAGCCGAGCACCGCCGCGGCGAGCAGCACCGAGGGCCACGCCCCCAGCGCCCCGGCGAGGACGTGCGACGCGACGAAGCACGCCGCACCGAGCAGCACCACGGCCAGCACCCGCGCGACCCCGGCCGCCCACGACCGCCACGCGCACCACGCCACGCCGAGGACCAGCACCACCCCGCCGAGCGCCCGGACGCCGGTGCCCTGCGCGACGGCGAACGCCGCCACGAGGGTCACCGCAGCCAGCACGCCGGTCGGGACGGCGGCGAGCGGGCCGCGCGCCCCGGCGGGCCGGGACGGCGCTGCCGCCGCTCCGGACCCGCCCGGCGCACGTCCGGCGGGAACCGTCACTCGTCCGCCCCGACGACCGCCCCGGCGAACTGCGACTGGTACAGCCGGTGGTACGCCCCGCCGGCCGCGATGAGCTCGTCGTGCGTGCCCTTCTCGACGATCGCGCCGTGCTCCATCACGAGGATGAGGTCGGCGTCCCGGATGGTCGACAGCCGGTGCGCGATGACGAACGACGTCCGCCCCTGCCGCAGCGAGGCCATCGCCTGCTGCAGCAGCTTCTCGGTCCGGGTGTCGACCGACGACGTGGCCTCGTCGAGGATGAGCACCGACGGCCGCGCGACGAACGCCCGGGCGATGGTGATCAGCTGCTTCTCCCCCGCCGACAGGTTGGCCGCGTCCTCCTCCAGCACGGTGTCGTACCCGTGCGGCAGCGAGTGCACGAACCGGTCGACGTACGTGGCCTGCGCGGCCGCGAGGATCTCCTCGTCGGTCGCCGACTGCCGGCCGTACCGGATGTTCTCCCGGATCGTGCCCGCGAACAGCCACGGGTCCTGGAGCACCATGCCGGTGCGCGCCCGGGCGTCGTGCCGGGACAGCGTCGCGATGTCCTGGCCGTTGACCAGGATCCGGCCGCCGTCGAGCTCGTAGAACCGCATCAGCAGGTTGACCAGCGTCGTCTTGCCGGCGCCGGTCGGGCCGACGATCGCGACCGTCTGCCCCGGGCGCACGATGAACGACAGGTCGGAGATCAGCGGGTGCTCGGGGTCGTAGGAGAACGCGACGTGCTCGAACTCGATGGTCCCGTCGCCCTCCGCCGGGGCGGGTGCCTGCGGGTCGTCCTCGCTCTGCTCGTCCTCGTCGAGCAGCTGGAACACCCGCTCGGCCGACGCGGTGCCGGACTGCACGACCGCGGCCATCCCGCCGAGCTCGGACAGCGGCTGGGTGAACATCTGCGTGTACTGGATGAACGCCTGCACGCTGCCGAGCAGCATCGTGCCGTTCGCCACCATGAGCCCGCCGAGCACCGCGATGCCGACGTACGTGAGGTTGCTGACGAACGACATGCCCGGCCAGATGATCCCGGACAGGAACTGCGCCTTGAACGAGGCCTGGTACAGCTCCTCGTTCTCCGCCTTGAACCGGTCCGCGAAGTCCTGCCGGCGGCCGAAGACCTTGACCAGGGCGTGCCCGGAGAACGACTCCTCGACGCGCGCGTTCAGCCGACCGACCTTGCGCCACTGGGTGCCGAAGGCCTTCTGCGACTTCGGGCCGATGATCCCGAAGATGACGCCCATCAGCGGGATCGACACCAGCGCGACCAGGGCGAGCTGCCAGGAGATCGTGAACATCATGACCAGCACGCCGACCACGGTGAGGATCGAGGTCAGCGCCGAGGACAGCGACTGCTGCATCGTCTGCGTGATGTTGTCGATGTCGTTGGTCACGCGGGAGATCAGCTCGCCGCGCTGCACCTTGTCGAAGTAGGCGAGCGGCAGCCGGTTGATCTTGGTCTCGACCTGCTCGCGCAGCCGCCACATGGCGCGGACCATGATCACGTTGATGATGTAGCCCTGGAGCCACATGAGCAGCGCGCCCGCCACGTACAGCGCGAGGACGGTGACCAGCAGCCGGCCGAGCAGGTCGAAGTCGACCCCCGAGCCGGGCACCAGGTTCTCCGCCGCCGCGACCATGTCCGCGACCCGCTCCTGGCCCGCGGCGCGCAGGCCCTCGACGGCCTGCTCCTGGGTGAGGCCCTCGGGCAGCTGCCGGCCCATGAACCCGGTGAACACCGCGTCGGTGGCGCGGCCGAGCACCCGCGGGGCGAGCACCGTGAGCACGACACCGGCCGTGCCCATGATCGTGACGGCCACGAGGGCCCACTTGTACGGGCGCAGCAGGCCGAGCATCCGGCCGAACGACTGCCCGAAGTTGTCCGCCTTGCCGGGCGCGACCGAGTCCCACGAGTCCGAGGCCAGGCGTGCCTGCTCCCCGAGCTCGATCTCGAGCTTCTCGTCCTCCGTCAGCTCCGGCTCCGCCGGCTTCGTGCGCGTCTTCTGGTCGCTCATGCGCCGGCCTCCACCGCGAGCTGGGACTCCGCGATCTCGCGGTAGGTCTGGTTGGTCGCGAGCAGCTCGTCGTGCGTGCCGAGGCCGGCCACGCGGCCGTCCTCGAGGACGAGGATCTGGTCCGCGCCGGTCACCGTCGACACCCGCTGGGCGACGACGATCTTGGTGACGTCGGGCAGCTCGCGCCACAGCGCCTGCCGCAGCCGGGCGTCGGTCGCGAGGTCGAGCGCCGAGAACGAGTCGTCGAACAGCAGCACCGCCGGTCGGCGCACCAGGGCGCGCGCGATCGCGAGCCGCTGGCGCTGCCCGCCGGACACGTTGGTGCCGCCCTGCGCGATCCGCGCCTCGAGCCCGCCCTCCATCTGCTGCACGAAGTCGCTCGCCTGGGCGATCTCCAGCGCGCGCCACAGGTCGGCGTCGGTGGCGTCCTCCTGGCCGAGGCGCAGGTTGGACGCCACGGTCCCGGCGAACAGGAACGGGCGCTGCGGGACCAGGCCGATGCCGGCCCACAGCTCCTCGACGTCGCGGTCCCGGACGTCGACGCCGCCGACGCGCACCGCGCCGCCGGTCGTGTCGAACAGCCGCGGGATGAGCGAGACGAGCGTGGTCTTGCCCGCACCGGTCGACCCGATCACGGCGACCGTCTGGCCCTGGCGGGCCGTGAACGAGACGCCGGAGAGCACCGCGTGCTCGGCCTCGGGGTAGGCGAAGGTCACGTCGTCGAACGCGACCTCCCCCGGCCGCGGCGTGCCGCGCACCGGCTCGGCCGGCTCGGCCAGCGTGGACTCGCTGGTCAGCACCTCGGTGATCCGCTCGGCCGACACGGCCGCGCGCGGGATCATCACCGTCATGAAGGTGGCCATGAGGACGCCCATGAGGATCTGGCCGATGTACTGCATGAACGCGAACAGCGTGCCGACCTGCACGTTGCCGTTGTCGACCTCGATGCCGCCGAACCAGATCACGCCGACCACGGTCACGTTGAGCACGAGCATCGCGAGCGGGAACAGCACGACGAACAGCGAGCCGATCTTGCGGCCGACGACCATGATGTCGGTGTTCGCGCCCCGGAACCGCTCGCCCTCGATGTCCTCCCGGACGAACGCCCGCACGACGCGCACGCCGGTGAGCTGCTCGCGCATGATCCGGTTGACCGCGTCGAGCTTGGTCTGGAACGACCGGAACAGCGGCACCATCCGGCTGATGATCACGCCCGCGACGAGGAGCAGCACCGGCACCGAGACGGCGATCAGCCAGGACAGCCCGACGTCCTGCCGCAGCGCCATGATGATGCCGCCGATCGCGAGCATCGGGGCGCTGACCAGCATCGTCGAGCCCATCATCGCGAGCATCTGGACCTGCTGGACGTCGTTCGTGTTGCGCGTGATGAGCGAGCCGGCGCCGAACCGGGAGATCTCCCGTTCCGAGTAGCCGCTCACCCGCCCGTACACGTCGTCGCGCAGGTCCCGCCCGACCTGCATCGCGGCGCGCGCGGCGAAGTAGGTGGCGATGATCGCCGCGACGATCTGGCCGAGGGACACCACGAGCATGTACCCGCCGGCGCGCCAGATGAAGCCGGTGTCCCCCTGGGCCACCCCCTCGTCGATGATGCGGGCGTTCAGGTTGGGCAGGTAGAGCATGGCGAGCGCCGAGCAGAGCTGGAAGACCAGCACGCCGAGCAGCAGCCAGCGGTAGGGGCGCAGGTAGCGCATCAGCAGACGGGCGAGCACGTGTTCTCCTGGGGTCGGCGGGCGACGAGGTCCGCGACCACGGGGCGGCGGGGGGTCCGTCCGCGATCGGCTCCGTCAGGGTAGCCACCCCCACCGACACCCACCGCCACCTTTTCGCCCACCCCCGGGGGGCGTGGAGTCTTGTCCCGCCCGGGGAGCGCGCCCTAGGGTCGCCCTGTCCGAATTGTCCTATATGTCCCTACCGCGGACTCAGGCCACGGGTCCCCGGCGCCGTCGTCCGCCCTGCCGCCCGGCTCCCGGGTCGCAGCACGGGGACGGCCCGGGACGCGGGACCGGGCGCGCGCCGGGCGCGACCGAAGGACGTGACAGCGATGTCGAGCACCGGGGCGCACCGCGCCGCATCCTCCCGCACCCCGCTCCCCTGGCCCCGCGTCCTGCTGGGCGGCACGCCGGTCGACCTGCTCGAGACGGCCGGAGCGGTCGACACCGTGGTGGGGCACGCATCGCGCGGCGCGGGCTGGCCGCTGGGGGTGATGAGCGCGAACCTCGACCACATCCACCACTTCGGCTACCACGGGCCGTCGTCGCTGGTCCCGTTCGCCTGGGCGCACCCCGACGCCGGCGACCCGTACCCGGCGGGACCGCCGGTCCCCGATCCCCTCGACGGGCTGCCGCCGGTCCGCTGGCTCAACCTCCTGGACGGGGCGCCGCTGGTCCGGCGCGCCGAGCACCTCACCGGGCACGCCTGGCCGCGGCTCGCCGGCAGCGACCTGATCGCGCCGGTGCTCGACCGCGCGGCCTCCGTCGGCCTGCGGGTGGGGTTCCTCGGCGGCCGGCCGGACGTGCTCGACGCGCTGGCGGCGCGGCTCGCGGCGGACCGCCCCGGGCTGGCCGTCGCGGGTCTGTGGTCGCCCCCGCGCCAGGACCTGGACGACGCCGCGGCCTGCCGCGCCTGGGCCGCCCTCGTGCGCCACTCGGGCGCGGACGTCGTGGTGGTGGGGCTCGGCAAGCCGCGGCAGGAGCGGTGGATCGCGCGGTACGGGCCGCTGACCGGCGCGGCCGTGCTGCTCGCGTTCGGCGCGGTGGTCGACTTCCTCGCGGGCGCGGCGCAGCGCGCCCCGGAGGCCGTCCGGGACCACGGCTGGGAGTGGGCGTGGCGCCTCGCGCACGAGCCCCGCCGGCTCGCGCGGCGATACCTGGTCGACGGGCCGCCCGCGTACGACGTCCTGGCGCGGCGGAGCTTCGTGCTGGTGCCCGGGGCGCCCGAGCCGGCGGGGCGGCCGTGACGGCGCAGGCGGAGCACCGCGCGACGACCGGGCCGGCCTTCGCGGCGGCCGGCGAGCGTGCGGAGCTCGGGGTGGTCGTGGTGACGTACGACAACGAGGCGCACCTCGACCGCCTGCTCGCCAGCCTGCGCCTCGAGGCGGCGGGCACCCGGATGCGGGTGGTCGTCGTCGACAACGGGTCGTCCGACGGGACGGTGCGGCGCGCCCGCGCGCACGCCGACGTGCGCACGCTGACGGGGCACGGCAACGTCGGCTACGCGGGCGGCATCAACGTCGGGGCGGCGGCGCTCGGCGACGTCCCGGCGGTGCTCGTGCTCAACGCGGACCTGGTGCTCGAGCCCGGTGCCGTGCCCGCCCTGCTGGCACGCCTGCACCGGCCCCGGGCGGGCGTGGTGCTGCCGATGCTGCTCGACCGGTCCGGCGCGGTCCAGCCGTCGCTGCGCCGGGAGCCCTCGGTGACCCGGTCACTCGGCGACGCCGTGCTGGGGCGGTTCCTCGGCGACCGGCCCGGGTGGCTGTCCGAGACGGTGCGCGACCCCACCGCCTACGCCTGGGCGCACCCCGTCGACTGGGGCACCGGGGCGGCGATGCTGGTGCGCGCGGAGGCCGCCCGGTCGGTCGGCCCGTGGGACGAGCGGTTCTTCCTGTACTCCGAGGAGACCGACTACTGCCGCCGCGTGCGCGAGGCCGGCTGGGAGGTGTGGTTCGAGCCCGCCGCGCGGGTCCGGCACGCCGCCGGCGGCTCCGGGCGCGGCCCGGAGCTGACCGCGCTGCTCCAGGTGAACCGGGTCCGGTACGCCCGCAAGCACCGGGCCGCGCCCGTGGCCGGGGCGACCCTCGCCGTGACGGCGGTGACGTCGCTCGCGCGCACCTGGGACCCGGGGCACCGGTCGGCGGTGCGCGCGCTGCTGGTCCCGGCGGCGCGGCGGGCGCTGCCGCGCGGGCGGCCGACCGGGCTGGCCCAGGCGGACGGCGGCCGGGCAGCCACCGGTCCCGGTCCCGCGACCAGGAGCGCCGCGCCCGCGCGCGTCACCGGCACCGTGGTCGTCCCCGCGCACGACGAGGCGGCGGTCATCGGCCGCACCCTCGCCGGGCTCGCGCCGTGGGCCCGGGCCACCGGGGTCGAGGTGGTCGTGGTGTGCAACGGCTGCACCGACGGCACCGCGGACGTGGCGCGGCGGTTCCCCGCGGTGCGGGTGCTCGAGCTGCCCGAGGGGTCCAAGCCCCGCGCCCTGGACGCCGGCGACCGCGCCGCCCGGGCCTTCCCGCGGGTGTACCTCGACGCGGACGTCACGGCGTCCCCCGCGGCGGTCGCCGCGACGCTGCGCGCCCTGGCCGAGGGACCCTGGCTCGCCGCCCGCCCGCCGGCGGCGGTGGACGTCGCCGGGGCGTCCGCCCCGGTGCGCGCCTTCCACCGGGCGCGGGCCCGGCTGGCGACGCCGCGGGAGGCCCTGTGGGGCGCGGGCGTCTACGGCCTGTCCGCAGCGGGCCACGCGCGGCTCGGCCGGTTCCCGGACCTCGTCGCGGACGACCTGTGGGTGGACGCGCTGTTCGCCCCCGGGGAGAAGCGGGTGGTCGACGCGCCGCCGGTGCGGGTGGTGGCGCCGCGGACCGCCCGGAGCCTGGTGCGGGTGCTCGCGCGGACCGCCCGCGGCACGGCCGAGGTGCGGGCGCGGACGGCCGCGCGCTCGGACGCGGCACCCGCCGCGCCGCCGGCCGAGCAGCCCGCCGCGCCGCTCG
>NZ_JAHVCI010000032.1:0-49535 GCF_019265565.1 Cellulomonas sp. PS-H5 | reverse complement strand
GACGCGGCGGCGGTCGCCGCCGAGGCCGCCGCGGCCCGGGCCGCGCACCGCTGACGGCACGCGCGCCGCGCAGGGTCGGCGCCCGCAACGTCCGCGCGCGGCGTGGACGCCCCTCGCCCGCCGGGTGCCGCGCGGGCTAGCGTGCGGCGCGTGGCACGCACCTACTCGCACGTCGTCATCGGGGCCGGCGCGGTCGGCTCGGCCGCCGCGTACTGGCTCGCCCGCGCGGGCGCGGAGCGGGTGCTGGTCGTCGAGCAGTTCGACCTGGTGAACTCGCTCGGCTCCTCCGGCGACCACTCCCGGATCATCCGGCGGTCCTACCACCGGCCCGAGTACGTGCACCTGACCGACGCGATGTACGCCGCGTGGGACCGGGTCGAGCGCGAGTCCGGCCTGCAGGTGTTCACGCGCACCGGCGGGCTCGACCTCGCCCCGCCGACCGCCGACGGCGCCGACCGCCTCGCCGTGTTCCGGGACGCGATGACCGCGGGCGGGGCGTCCTTCGAGGACCTGTCGACCGCCGACCTGCGCGCCCGCTACCCCCAGTGGCAGGTGCCCGACGGCACCACGGCGCTGCACCAGGCGGACGCGGGGCTGATCGACATCCGCCGCTCGGTCTCCGCGCACACGTCGCTGGCGCTGGCGGCGGGCGTCGAGTTCTGGCCGCACACCCGGGTCACGGGGGTCGACGTCCGGGACGGCGGCGTCACGGTCCGGACCTCGGCGGGCGACGTCGAGGCGGGCGGGCTGGTCGTCGCCGCGGCGTCCTGGCTCGGCGACCTCATGCCGGACCTGGGGCTCGACTTCCGGCTGACGCTGTCCGAGGAGCAGGTCGACTACGTCGCGTCCTCCCGGCTGACCGACTTCACGCCCGACCGGTTCCCGATCTGGGTGTGGCACGGCGACGAGGTCATGTACGGCTTCCCCGTCTACGGCGAGGCCGCGGTCAAGATCGCCCGGGACATGCGCGGGCACTTCGTCACCAGCGAGGGCCGCACGCACCGGGCCGACCCGGCGACCACCGAGCGGTCCCGGGACTTCCTCGCCCGGCACCTGCCCGCCGCGGCGGGCCCCGCGCTGCGCAGCGCCGTGTGCGTGTACGACATGCCGCCGGACCGGGAGTTCGTGCTGGACACCGTGCCGGGCCACCCGCACGTCGCGGTGTTCAACGGCGCGGGGCACGGCGGCAAGTTCGCGAGCCTGGTGGGGTCCGTGCTGGCGGACCTGGTGACCGCGGGGTCCACACCGCACGACATCGGGCTGTTCTCCCTGACCCGGCCGGCGATCACCGACCCGGGGTACGCGGCCGACTTCGGCCTGCACGCCTGAGCGCGGGCGCACCCGAGGTCCGTCCGGCCCCGGGCGCGCCGGGGCTCAGGCCGGGCCCGCCCCCGGACCCGCCGTCCCGCCGAGCCCCAGCACGGCCAGACCGCTGCCGTCGCCCTGCTCGAACACCGGCCGGTCGCGCCCGCACCGCGCGCAGACCTCGTACAGCGCCTGCGCGCCGCCCTTCTCCGGGTTCCGCCGCACGCGCCAGGCGTGCCGTCCGACCGTGCACCGCAGCGACCGCATCGTCGCCCTCCTCCCCTGGACCGGCCCGACCACGGTCCCGCGGGCGCGACGGTGCCGTCAACCACCCGGAGAGGTCACATCCCGACCATGTAGGTCCCGTCGTGGGGCTCGTACCCCGGCCGGTCCCGGCCGCAGCGCGCGCAGACCTGGTACTGCGCCCCCGCGCCGCCCTTCTCGGGGTTCCGCCGGTTCTCCCAGACGTGCCGACCGACCATGCAGCGCAGCGGACGCATGACCCGCCTCCTCGCTCGTGCGGTCCGTCCACGGTCCTCCCCGCGCCGCGCGGGAGTCAACGACCCCGGTCACGTCACCGAGCCGTGGGCCCGACCGCTCAGCCCCGGCGCACCGCGTAGCGCAGCCACAGCGTCCCGTTGCCGAACCCGCGCTGCTCCAGCAGCTCCAGGTCGAGCGGCACGCCCTCCGGCCAGAACCGCAGCCCGCCACCCACCGACACCGGCGCGAGATACGGCTGCACCTCGTCGACGATCCCCGCCCGCAGGGCGTGCGCCGCGAGCGTCGGGCCGTCGACGGTGACGTCGTGGTCGAGCCCCGCGACCCAGGAGCGCACGGCCTCGGGGTCGAACGACCGCTCGACCGTGGTCCGCGCCGTCGTCGGCTCCGCGAGCGTCGAGGAGTAGACGACCTTGTCGGCCGCCTGCCACACCGCGGCGTAGGTCCGGACGAACTCGGGCGGGTCCGGCGACTCCAGCGCCGTCTCCCAGAACGACATGGTCTCGTACATGCGGCGGCCGTACAGGTACGTCCCGACGGACCGCGTCTGCTCCGAGATGAAGTCGTGCAGCGCCGGGTCCAGCGCGCCGCCCCAGTCGCTGCTGCCGGACGCGTCCGCCGCGTAGCCGTCGAGCGAGGTGAACATCGAGTAGATCAGCCGCCCCATCGCCCTACCGTAGGGGCGGCCGCCGCGTGGGCGCGAGGGTCTGCGGGGGCGGGTGAAGTCGTGCGCCCCGGCTCGGGTGCCGCCCCCGGACGCCGATGGTGTGGGTGATGCCCTCCTCGATCACCCCGCCGCGACGACGCGTCCTGCCGCCCGGCCCGCTGCTCCTCGGCCCGGCCGCGCTCGTCGCCGCGCTCGCCGTGGTCGAGCACCTGACCGGGGTCGCGGGGCTGACCGCCGCCGGCGGCGCGCTGGCGGCGCTGTCGGCCGGCGTCGTGCTGCGGCAGCAGGTCCAGCTGCGCTCGCTCGAGGAGCGCGGGCTGTGGCGGTGGTGCGGCCGGTCGGTCACGGCCGTCGCCGCGGGCCTGGCGGTGGAGGCGCTCGTCGACCTGACCGTGCGCGGCCCGGCCGCGGCCGACCTGCGCGGGATCGCGCTGACCGTCGGCGGCGTCGTCGCCGTGATGTGCGCCCACCAGGGCATGCTCACCTGGAACCGGTTCCGGACGTCGGCCGTGCACCCGGTGGACTGGATCAACTTCGTCGGCTCGACGCTCGGCGCCCTCGCGCTGCTCGTGTGGGCCGTCGCGGTCGGCGTCCTGCCCGCGGACGCGCCGGGCTGGGCCGCCGAGGGCCACCTGGTGCGGGCCGCCGCCCTGGGGGTGCTGGCGGCGATGACGCTCGTCGTCACGGTGCTCGGCGGGCTGCGCGACGACCCGCGGGCGTGGCTGCTGCTGGTCGGCCTCGGGGCGATGGCCGTGGTCGAGCTGGTGCTGCTGCCGTGGCTCCCGGCCGACGGCGCGCCCGCCCTGCCGGTCGTCGTCAGCTGGACCGCGCTCACCCTGGTGACCGCCCGCGCGGGTGCGATCAAGCCGCCGCCGCTGCGCGGGCACTTCGCGTCGACGCTGGTGGTGACGACGTGCGCGATGGTCGCGATCGCCGCGAGCACCGCGGTCCTGGTGCTGGACAGCCTGCGCCCCGCGGGCACCCCGGTCGTCGCGCTGCTCGCCGCCGCCGGGGTCGCGGGCGGCTGCGCGCAGCTGCTCCGGACCGCGAGCGAGCTGGCCGCGCTGGCCGCCACCCGCAAGGAGGCCCGGACCGACCCGCTCACCGGCGTCGCCAACCGCCGGGCGATGCTGGAGGTCGCCGACCGGTTCGCCGCGGCGCGGACCGGGGCGGCGCTGCTGGTCATCGACCTCGACCGGTTCAAGGACGTCAACGACCGGTACGGCCACCCCGCGGGCGACGCCGTGATCCGGACGGTGAGCCGGCGGCTGCAGGCACGGCTCGACGGGGGCGCGCTGCTGGCCCGGTTCGGCGGCGACGAGTTCGGCGTCGTGCTCGACCACGACGACGTCGAGCGCGCCACGGTGGTCGCGCACGCGCTGCACGAGGCCGTGCGCGAGCCGATCGACGTGACCGGCCGGGTGGTCCGCCTCGACGCGAGCATCGGCGTCGCGAGCACCGCGTTCGGCGACCACCACGACGGCGAGCTGGTCCGGTGGGCGGACACCGCCATGTACGCCGCCAAGCGCGCGGGCGGCGGCGTCCGGGTGTACGACGAGGCCGCCGACGCGCGGGACCGCGACGAGATCGCGCTGGCCGACGAGCTGCGCGCCCTGCTGTCCGCCCCCGACGGCGACGCGCGGCACGGCGCCCTGGAGCTGCACTACCAGCCGCAGCTCGACTGCGCGGACGACCGGGTCGTCGGCATGGAGGCGCTGGTCCGGTGGGCGCACCCCGAGCGCGGCCTGCTCCCGCCGGGGGCGTTCATCGACCTGGCGGAGCAGACCGGCTCGATGTTCGCGCTGACCGAGCGGGTGCTCGCGCAGGCGACCCGGACGGCGGCGCGCTGGCAGGCCGAGGGCCGCGACCTGCCGGTGGCCGTCAACCTGTCGACGTCCTGCCTGGGCCATCCGGGGCTGCTGCCCTCGCTGGACGGCGCGCTCGCCGCCGCCGGCCTGCGCCCGGAGGGGCTGGTCGTCGAGATCACCGAGACGACGCTCATGCACGACCCGCGGCACGCCGTCGCGGTGACCCGGGAGATCGCGGACCGCGGCATCGGCCTGGCGATCGACGACTACGGGTCGGGCTACTCCTCGCTGACCTACCTCAACGAGCTGCCGGCCGGCGAGCTCAAGCTCGACCGGTCGTTCACGATGCGGCTCACGTCGGACGACCGCACCCGGGCGATCGTCTCGGGAACGCTGGAGCTCGCGCACCACCTCGGCCTCCGGCTGATCGCGGAGGGCGTCGAGGACGCCGAGACCGCCGAGGCGCTGCGCGGCATGGGGTGCGACCGCACGCAGGGCTACCTGCACGGCCGGCCGATGCCGCTGGCCGACGCGGACGCCTGGCTGCGCGCCCGGGACGAGGCGGGGCGCGCGGCGGCGGTCGGCGCGTAGCGGCGGGGGTCGGCGCGTAGCGCCGCGTGCGCGGGCCGGGGCGGTCGCGCCCGTGGGGTCGCGAGGGCC
Organism: Cellulomonas sp. PS-H5; assembly: GCF_019265565.1. Taxonomy (NCBI): domain Bacteria; kingdom Bacillati; phylum Actinomycetota; class Actinomycetes; order Micrococcales; family Cellulomonadaceae; genus Cellulomonas; species Cellulomonas sp. PS-H5. The sequence goes on along the minus strand of NZ_JAHVCI010000032.1, from coordinate 44,597 downwards.
CCGCTCGCCGTCGCGTCGCGCACCCGGCGCCCCGCGAACCCAGCGAGCCTCGCCGACCCCGCAAACCCCACCGATTCTCGCGAGGCCACCCGATGGATCGGGTGGCCTCGCGAGAATCAGGTGGGGATCGGGACCGCGCGGGTCAGCTCGCGCCCGCCCCGGCCCCGGCGCCCGCCCCGGCGCCCGCGCCCGCCGCGGCCGCCGCCTCCGGCGCCGCCAGCGGGAACAGCCGCGCCAGCACGTCCGCCAGCGTCACCACGCCGAGCGTGCGCCCGCCGTCGAGCACCAGCGCCAGGTGCTGCCGCTGCTCCCGCATCTGCGTGAGCGCGCCCGACACCGGCGCGTCGGCCTCCAGCCGCAGCACCGGCCGCGCCAGCGCGCCGACGGGCGCCTCGTCCGGGTGGGCGAGCGTGTCGCGCACGTGCACGACCCCGTCCAGCCGGTCGCCGGCGCCGACGAGCACCCGCAGGTGCCCCGAGCCCTTCGTCGCGGCCCGCACGTCCGCCATGGTGGCGTCCGGCGCGACCGCCGTGGGCGAGCCGCCGGCGCGCACCAGGTCCCGCACGGTCAGGGACTGCAGCTCCAGGGCCCCGGTCAGCTGCCGCGAGTAGGCCGCGTCCAGCGCACCCACGTTGGTCGAGTGCTCGACCAGGTGCCGCAGGTCGTCCGGGTTCTGCCCGGTGGCGACCTGGTCGGCCGGCTCGACGCCGACCCGCCGCAGGCACCAGTTCGCCGCCTCGTTCAGCACGCGCAGCAGCGGCCGGGTGAGCCACATGAACGCGCGCATCGGGGTGGCGAGCAGGATCGCGGACGTCTCGGGGTGCGCGATCGCCCACGACTTGGGCGCCATCTCGCCGACCACCAGGTGCAGGAAGGTGACGATGATGAGCGCCAGGACGAACCCGGCGACGTCCGCGAGCCAGAGCGCGACGCCCCAGCCCTCGAACAGCGGGGTCAGCCAGTGGTGCACCGCGGGCTTGGTCACGGCGCCGAGCGCCAGGGTGCACGCGGTGATGCCGAGCTGGGACCCGGCGAGCAGCACGGTGAGCTCGGTCGAGCTGCGCAGCGCGGCCCGGGCGGACCGGCTGCGCGGCGCGGCCTCCTCGAGGCGGTACCGCTTGGCGGCGAGCGCCGCGAACTCCACGGCGACGAAGAACGCCGACAGGGCGATCAGACCGACGGTCACGATCACCACGACGAGCGGGCTCATCGGTTCTCCTCCTGGTCGCGCTCGACGGCGTCGGCGCGCTCGTCCTCGGTGGGCGGCGGGTCGGCGGGCACGGTGACCCGCACCAGGGCCGGGACGTGCCGCTCGATCTCCAGCACGTCGACCCGCATCCACACGGGGTCCGGCTCGCCCGCGTGCGCGAGCTCGCCCGGGTCGTCCGGCAGCAGCACGACCACGCTGGTCCCGGCCGCGGGCAGGGAGCCGTGCGCGGCGATGACGAGGCCGCCGATCGTCTCCCAGTCGCCCGAGGGCAGGTCGCGCCCGACGGCCCGCTCCACCTCGTCGACGTGGACGTCGCCGGCCATGGTCCAGGCGCCGTCGTCCTCCGCGAGGGTCGGCGCGTGCACGCCGGTGTCGTGCTCGTCGGTGATCTCGCCGACCAGCTCCTCCGCCAGGTCCTCGAAGGTCAGCACGCCGGCGAAGCCGCCGTACTCGTCCAGCACGCACGCGAGCTGGTTGCGCCCGGCCGCGAGCTGCCGCAGCGCGTCGGGCAGGGCCATCGACGTGGGCATGAGCTCGGACGCCCGCATGAGCCGCTCGACGGGCTCGCCGGGGTCGGTGGCGACCAGCACGTCCTGCAGGTGCACGACGCCCAGCACCTCGTCGTCCGCGGACAGCACCGGGTACCGGGAGTGCCCGCTGGCCATCTGCTCGCGGACGTCCGCGACGGTGGCGCCGGCGCGCACGACGTCGACCCGCGACCGCGGGATCATCGCGTGCTCGACGTCCTGCTCCGGGAAGTCCAGGATCCGGTCCAGCAGGACGGACAGCTCGCGCGGCAGGTCCCCGGACTCGGCGGACTCGGCGACGATGTGCTCGAGGTCGCGCGCGGTCGCGGAGTGCTCCACGTCGTGCACGGGCTCGATGCGCAGCAGCCGCAGCAGGGCGTTCGACGCGGAGTCGAACACCCGGATCAGCCAGCCGAACACGGTGAGGTACGCGGTCGTCGACGACGCCAGCTTCACCGCCACGGGCTCGGGGCGGGCGATCGCGAGGTTCTTCGGGAACAGCTCGCCGAACAGCATCTGCACGAGCGTCGACAGCAGCAGCGCGAACACGGTGCCGACGGCCACGCCGACCGCCGTGGGCACGCCGACGCCGCCCAGGGCCTCGCCGAGTGCGTCGCCGATCAGCGGCTCCGCCACGTACCCGACGAGCAGGCCGGTCACGGTGATGCCGAGCTGGGCGCCCGACAGCATGAACGAGGTGCGCCGGGTCACGGACAGCGCGCGGCGCGCGCCGGCGTCACCGTCGGCGGCGCGCGCGTTCAGCCGCGACCGGTCGACGGCCATGTACGCGAACTCCTGCGCGACGAAGTACCCGGTCGCAGCGGTGATCGCCAGCACGACGAGCACGCCCAGGAGCAGGGACAGCACCCACATCAGATCTCACCCCCCGTCGCCGTCTCGCACGGGCGCAGGGGGTCGGTACTACTGTCGCCGTCCATCTCTCTCCAGGTCGGGGGCACGATCGACAGCCTCAACGCGCCGGGTGCCGCCCGGGTTCCCGCGTTCCGGGACCAATGTCCCGCGGCCTGGCCGGCGAGTCAGACCCAGTACCCCGACGACGCCGAGTAGGCCCCCTGGTACTGCCCGCGCCGCAGCCGGATGGCGTTCCGCTTCAGGTCGTACGCCAGCAGCCGCCACTGCGGCACCGTCCAGCGCCGGGCGACGGAGGCGAGCGCCCGCGCGCGGTCGACGAGCGGCAGCGGGGCCACCAGCGGCTCGGCCATCATCCGGTAGGCCAGGTACCACTGCGGGAACGCCACCGGCCGGCGGAAGCCCGGGTCGTAGCTGCGCACCTGGACGATCGGGTCCGCGCCGACGGCCTTGCTGTTCTGGTTGTCGTGCCGCCGGCACCGGAACAGCGGCTCCGGCACCACGACCCACTCCGCCCGCAGCGCCGACCGGATGCCCAGCACGATGTCCCCGCCGAAGAACCGCGGGTGCCCGCCCATCGCCCGCAGCGCGTCGGTGCGGAGCACCCCGCCCCAGGCGATCGCCTGCCAGGACTGGCGGCGCAGCAGCTGGTCGACCCGCTCCGCGGGCGCCAGGCCGAGGTATTGCAGGTCCTCGTCGTCCATGGAGCCGACGACGTCGCCCGCGGCGTCCACGAGCGTCACCCGCGGGAACGCGATCTCGGCCTCGGGGTGCGCGAGCAGCGCCTCACGGCAGCGGACCAGGTGCTGCGGCTCCACCACGTCGTCGGCCGCGTTCCAGAGGAACAGCGGCGCGCGGGCCAGGTCGAGCACCCGGTTGAAGTTCCACGGCACGCCCCGGTTCTGCTCGGAGCGCACGTACCGGAACCGCGGGTCGGCCTCGGCGAACGCGCGGGCGATCTTGCCGGTCTCGTCGGTCGAGCCGTTGTCGGAGACGATCACCTCGATGTCGCGCAGGTCCTGGTCCCGCAGGGCGGTCAGGGCCTCCTCGAGGTAGAGGTCGCCGTTGTAGACCGGCACGCCGACGCTCACGAGCGGCGTGGGGCGGTCGTCGGCCGGCCGCGCGGGCACGGCGTCCTCGGGCAGCTGCACGGGCGGGCCTCCTCTGACGCACCCGGGCCGACGGCGCTGCCTGCCCGAAATGTGGCGATTGTCCGGGATGCTACGCCGGGTTCACCCGTTCGCGCGCGCGGTTCCTCACCCGTTCGTGCCGGCGCCGTCCTGCAGCCCCAGGTGCACGACCAGCAGCGCGATGTCGTCGTCGGGGGCGTCCCCCGCCGCGCCGCGCGCGAGCACCGCGTCCGCGAGGAACCCGGCGTCCAGCGTCGCCGCGCCGGTGGCCCGGGCCTGCGCCTCGGGCGCCAGCTCCGCGACGAGCTCGGCCAGGGCGTCGATCCCCTCCTGCAGGTGCGCCCCGCGCCGCTCCACCAGGCCGTCGGTGTAGAGCAGCACCGTCGAGCCGCGCGGGAGCTCCACCACCGAGTCCGTGCGGGCGTTGCCCGGCGACACCCCGAGCACCAGCTCGGGCCGGGGCGCCCGCAGCTCGCGCACCGTGCCGTCCGGGGCCACCAGCAGGGGCGGCAGGTGTCCCGCGTTGGTCCACCGGAACCGGGTCGTGCCCGCGGCGCGCTCCTCGGGGGTCTGCTCCAGGCGCCCCACCACAGCGGTCGCCATCGCGTCCACGCGGAGCGTGTCGAGCGCCTGGTCGAGCGCCCGCAGCACCTCGGCCGGGCTGCCGCCGGTGGTCGCGGCGATGCCGCGCAGCAGGGTGCGGACCTGGCTCATCACGGCCGCCGCGTGCCGGTCGTGGCCCATGACGTCGCCGATCACCACGACCGTCGACCCCTGCGGCTGCAGGAAGGCGTCGTACCAGTCGCCGCCGACCTGGGCGGCCCGGGCGGCGGGCACGTACCGGACGGCGACCTCCAGGTCGTCGGGCTGGGCGGGCGCGGACAGCAGCGCGCGCTGCAGGGTCTCGGCCATCCGGCGCTGGCCCTCGTACAGCCGGGCGTTGTCGAGCGCGAGCCCGGCCCGGTCCGCGACCTGCACCAGCAGCGCGAGGTCCTCGTCGGTGAGGTCGGGGTGCCCGTCGTCGAGGAACAGCGAGATCGCGCCGACCGTGCGGCCCCGCGCGCGCATCGGCAGGGCGTACCCGGTGCGCGGCGCCAGGGCGGCGAACACCTCCCGCGCCTCGCCGGTGAGCAGCGGCAGCACGGCCGCGGTCGCGTCCGTGATCACGACGGGCTCGCCCGAGCGCAGCGCGCGGTGCAGGAACGAGGTCGGCGACAGCGAGGCGAGCCGGAGCTGGGTGTAGCGCGCCACCGCCCGCCGGCGCGCGGGATCCGCGTGGTAGCCCGCGATGTCCCGGAGGTGCCGGCCCTCGTCCCACAGCGTCACCAGCGCCCAGGAGCCGAAGTGCCGCACCACGTGCCGCGCGAGCCGCCCGACCGCGTACTCCGTGTCCAGGGTCGAGCTCAGGTCCTCGCTGACCGTCGCGAGCAGCGCGAGCCGGCTCGTCGCCGCGTCGGCCTCGGCGAGCGCGGCGGTCCACCGCTCCTCGAGCCGGCGGCGCTCGGTGATGTCGTGGAAGTACACCGACAGCCCGTCGGGGCCCGGGTGCGCCCGCACCTCGTACCAGCCGTCGAGCGGCGGCGGGTAGTACGCCTCGAACGACCGCGCGGCCCCGGACTCGACCGCGCCGCGGTAGTGCTCCTCGAACGCCGAGCCGACCGACAGCGGGAACAGGTCCCAGATGACGCCGCCGAGCAGCTCGCCGCGGGTGCGGCCCAGCACGCGCTCCGCCTCCGCGTTGACGTAGGAGAACCGCCACGCGTCGTCCAGCAGGAAGAACGCGGTCTGCATCGTCTCGAGCACCCGCGCGATCCGGGCGTCGGCCTCGCGCTCGGTGGTCGTGTCGTACGCCGCGCCGAGCACGCGGACCGCGGTGCCGTCCGGGCCGGGCAGCGCCATCCCCTTCGCCTTGACCCACCGGACGGCGCCCGAGGGGTGCACGACCCGGTACTCGGCCGTGTACTGCGCGACGCGGTCGATCGCGTCCTGCAGCGCCGCCGCGACCCGCGCCCGGTCGTCGGGGTGCAGGCAGGCGTCGAACGCCTCGATGGTGCCGCCGAACGTGCCCGGCTCCAGGCCGAAAATGGCGTGCAGCTCGTCGTCCCAGGCGAGCGCCCCGGTGACGAGGTCCCAGTCGAAGCTGCCGACCTCGCCGGCGGTCACCGCGAGCTGCCAGCGCACCCGGTCGGCCTCGTACTCGACGGCGAGCGCCGACAGCTCGAGCTCCGCGACGGCCGAGGCGGCCAGGTCGGTGAGCACCAGGACGTCGTCCGTCGACCACGCCCGCACCTGGGCGTCGTACACGCACAGCGCGCCGACGACGTGGCCGTCCTTGCCGACCAGCGGGACGCCCAGGTACGCGCGCACCCGGCCGTCGGCGACGACGTCCAGGTCGCGCAGCCGGTCGTCGGCGCGCGCGTCCGCGACCACCAGCGGCGCGCCGAGAGAGGCGGTCACCGCGCACACCTGGTCCTGCAGCGGGCTGCGCAGGCCGGTCGCGCCGACGACGGGTCCGGCCTCCGGCGGGGCGGGCGTGCCGTCGTCGGCCGTCGGCACGTCGGCGAGCAGCGAGACCTGCGACGACGGGGCGGCGAGCAGACGGGACGCGAGCTGGGCGAGGCGCTCCAGGGCGGGGTTGCCGACCGACGCCAGCAGCCGCTGCACGGCGGCCCGCGACGACGGCTCCGCCGGGCTCCCCTCGGGATGGTCGGGCACAGGTCCCTCCATCTGTCGCGGCCTGGCTGCAGCATAGGCGAGCCGGGTGGTGCCGCAGGCGCGATCGGCGCCCGGCACGGCGACGGGGGCGGCGCGCCGTCGCCGACGCACCGCCCCCGTCGGGCGGCTCAGGACGACGCGAGCACGTGCGTCGGCGCGCCGCCGTCCGCCCGGTCGGTCGGCTCCCCCGGCGCGACGCGGTCCCGGTCGTCGGCCATGAGGAACCGCGCCACCAGCGTCACGGCGAGGATCACGCCCGCCATGATCAGGTACGAGTGCGCGAAGCCGATCGCCGCGTACGAGGCACCGAACACCGACGCGAAGATCGCGATGCCGATCTGCTTGGCGAAGTTGAAGCCCAGCATGTAGGCCGTCGCGGAGATCCGGACGTCGAACATCCGGGTGATGTACTTCATCACCGACACGAGCAGGAACGGCATCTCGATCGCGGCCAGCAGGCGCCAGGCGATCAGCAGCCACTCGTGCGTGAAGAACGCGGAGCCCAGGACGCGCACGAGCAGGATCGCCGCGAACACCATGAGGCCCTTGCGGGCACCGATCTTGTTGACGATGAACGGCGCGGCGACCATGAACGCCGCCTCGGCGAAGATCTGCACCGCCACGACCCGGGAGAACAGCACCTCGGGGTCGCCGCTGGCGACGAACGTGGCGAAGTAGTTCGGGAACTGCTGGTCGAACACGTCGTACAGCGCGGCGGTGCCGAACATCAGCACGACGAAGCCGAGGAAGTTCCGGTCGCGGAGCAGCGCGAGCACGGTCTCCTTCGAGACCTTGGTGCCGCCCGACCCGGCGTCCGCCTCGGCGCCGGCGGCCGCGGCCGCCCCGTCGCCCCGCGGCACCCGCGCGACGAACAGCAGCGTGCCCAGCACGATCGCCGACACCGAGCCGGCCCACCAGATGCTGTCCGGGTTCGCGGCCCAGATGAACCCGCCGACCAGCGCCGCGGTGCCGCCCGCGAGCGAGCCGAACAGCCGGGCGTGGCCGTACTCGTAGCCGTTGGCGCGGCTGGCCCGCTCGCTGAACGCCTCCACGACACCGACGCCCGAGTTCAGGCACAGGCTGAGGAACACGCCCCCGACGACCGCGGCCAGGTACTCGTTCACGCCGATCAGCGGCTGGAACACGAACACGAAGAACGGGCCCATGAACGCCGCGCACAGCACGACGAACGCGAACAGGTACTTCTTGAATCCGAGCCGGTCCTGCAGGAACCCGTAGACGGGCTGGAGGGCGAGCGCCGTGATCGCGGAGACGGTGCTGACGACGCCGATCGCGCCGGTGCCCATGCCCTCGCGGGCGAGCCACAGCGGCAGGAACGTGAACGCGAGCTGCCAGATGGCGAAGTAGAAGAAGAACAGCCCGCCGTAGTTCCAGAACACGCCGCGCTTCAGCGACTCCAGGGCGCTCGGGCGCTGCTCGGCGGCGGGGGTGGTGCTGGTGGTCACTGCGGGTCTCCGGCGGGGCTGAGGACCTCGGTCGAGGTCGGGGTGGGGCGGGTGTCGGGCACCGGGGTGCCCCACAGCGGGTTGCCGTGGTCGTCGAACCGCAGGACCTGGGCGCGGGCGTGCCGGTTGGGGTCCTGCAGCGGGTCGCCGACGATCTCGGTGTAGGTGCGGGCGTGGTAGACCAGCACCGGCGTGCCGTCGGGCAGCTCGGTGAACGAGTTGTGCCCCGGCCCGTACTGGCCCGCGGCGGGGTCCGAGACGAACACCGGGGTCTCGCTCTTGGTCCACGACGCCGGGTCCAGCAGGTCGCTGCCCAGATCGGCGGTCAGGACGCCCATGGCGTAGTCGATGCCGGTCGCGGCGCCGGAGTACGTGAGGAACACCCGGCCGCCGCGGACCAGGACCGAGGGGCCCTCGTTGACCCAGAACCCCTTGACCTCCCAGTCGAACTCCGGGCGGGACAGCTCCACGGCCGGGCCGGCCAGGGTCCAGGGGTTCGCCATCGGGGCGATGTACAGGTTGGAGTGCCCGCGCACGTCGAACGCCTGCTGCGCCCAGACGAGGTACTGCGTCCCGTCGATCACCGCGGACGTGGCGTCCAGGGCGAACGACTCCCACCCCGTGTCGACCTGGCCCCGCTCGACCCACTCGCCCTCGAACGGGTCCGCGGCGGTGTTCTCCAGCACGTACACCCGGTGGTTGAACGTCTCGGCCGTGCCGGGCACGTCGACCGTGCCGTGGTCGTCCGGCGCCGCGGCGTAGTACACGTACCAGGCGCCGTCGACCCGGTGGATCTCCGGCGCCCAGATCAGGTGCGACTGCGGACCGGACGCGTGCCGGGTCCAGATCGTCACCTCCTCGGCCGCCTGGAGGTCCTCCAGCCGCTCCGCGCGCCGCAGCACGATCCGGTCGTACAACGGGTGCGACCCCGTGAAGTAGTACTGGCCCTCGTGCCGCAGCACGCACGGGTCCGCCCGCTGCAGCACGATCGGGTTCACGCCCACGCCGGCGCCGACGTCCGTCACTGTCGTCTCCTCGTCGAGAGCGCCGGGCTCGTTCCCGGCGGACTTCTCCATCGTTGTATGTTAACGCTCACACAGGCTACGCCCCGCTGTCCAACCGACGGCCGGGACGCTGGTCCCGGCGCGTCCCGGACCCGGGCACCGCCCGCCGGTAGCCTGTCCGGCGCACCGTCCGCCGACCACCCGGAGCCCCGCATGCCCGCGCCCGACCCCGCCCCGCGCCCGGCACCCGCCGCCGGCGGCGCCCGGTTCACCCCGGGTGCCCGCGACTCGCGGATCCCGCCGCGGTGGCTCCCCCGTGCGCTCGCGATGGCCGTGGCGGCCGCGTTCGCCGGCATCCTCATCTGGCGCGCCGCCTCGATGCTCGGCAACGTCATCACGATCATCGTGATCTCGTGGTTCGTCGCCCTGGCGATGGAGCCGATGATCCTCTGGCTCGGCCGGCACGGCGTGAAGCGCCCGCTCGCCACCGGCATCACGATGATCGGCGCGCTGGTGCTCGGCATCGCGGTGCTCGGCCTGCTGGGCGGGCTGTTCGTCAACCAGCTCGTCGACCTCGTGCAGTCGATCCCGGGCTACTACGCGGACCTGCGCGAGATGGCGGCCGACCGGTTCGACGTCGAGCTGCCCCGCACCGACGAGCTGCTCAGCAACGCCGGCGACTACGTCGGCAGCATCGCGCCGGGCGTCATCGGCGTCGGCACCTCGATCGCCGGCGGGCTGTTCACCGCCACCGCCGTGCTGCTGGTCGTCTACTACATGGCGAGCGCCGGCCCGAAGTTCCGCGCGGCCGTCTGCCGCTACCTCGCCCCGCACCGGCAGCGCGAGGTGCTGCGGCTCTGGGAGGTGTCGCAGGACAAGGTCGCCGGGTTCATCAACTCCCGGCTCGTGCTCGCCGCCATCTCCACGGTCGCGACCTGGGCCTTCCTCGCGCTCATCCAGATCCCGTACGCGCTGCCGCTCGCCGTGTTCACCGGCCTGGTCTCGCAGTTCATCCCGACCGTCGGCACCTACATCGGCGGCGCGCTGCCGGTGCTCGTCGCGCTGACCGTGTCGCCCCTGCGGGCCCTGGCGGTCCTGGCGTTCATCATCGGGTACCAGCAGATCGAGAACCTGGTGCTCACCCCCAAGGTGTCCCAGCGGTCGCTCGCGCTGAACCCGGCCGTCGCGTTCCTGTCGGTCATCGCCGCCGGGGCCGTGTTCGGGGCGCTCGGGGCGTTCCTCGCGCTGCCGGTCGTCGCGACCATCCAGGCCGTGCTGTCGACGTACCTGCGCCGGCACGAGCTCGTCGACCCGTCGCTGCTCCAGGAGGAGAACGTCGGCCGGCGCAAGGAGGGGGACCGCGCGGACGCCGACGTCCCCGGCGAGGGCGAGCTGCGTCCCCCGGTCGCGTCCCCCGGCGACCCGGCCTAGCGTCGGGCGCACCGGAGCCGCGAGGGCGCCGGACCCGACCCGAGGAGGACGCGTGACCGACTCGACCGACGACTGGATCCCGGACACCCCCGGCGAGGACCCCGACGCACCGGACGCCGAGCCCGAGCGGGACCTCGGCGGCGTGGACCGCGGCGACGACGTGGCGCAGGACCTCGAGGAGAACCTCGAGGACGGCGCGCTGACGGCGAGCCCGGACCCCCTGGACCCCCCGGACTGAGCCGCTCCCGTTCCCCGGAACCTCTCGAGTGGGCCCTCAGGCGTAGAAGACGTCCTCGACCGCCTGGCGGGAGCGGCGGGACGCCCGCAGCCACGCGTCCTCCAGGTCCTGGCCCGAGCCCGAGGGGTAGCCGAGGACCGCGGCCAGGCCGGTCAGCACCTGGCGGTCGTGCGGCAGGACGTCCGCCGCGCCGCCGGTCCGGCCGGTCCACAGCACCAGCGCGTCCCGGAGCCGCGACGCCAGGTCCCACGCCTCGGCCAGCACCGCCGCGTCGTCCTCGGACACCAGCCCCGCCTCCCGGGCCGCGGCCAGCGCGTCGAGCGTCGACGTCGTGCGCAGGCCGGGCACCTCGTGCGCGTGCCGGAGCTGCAGCAGCTGGGCGGTCCACTCGACGTCGGCGATCCCGCCGCGCCCGAGCTTGAGGTGCCGCGTCGGGTCCACGCCGCGCGGCAGCCGCTCGGACTCCACCCGGGCCTTGATCCGCCGGACCTCGCGCACGCCCGCGGCGTCCAGCCCGCCCGCGGGGTACCGCAGCGGGTCCGCCAGCGCGACGAACCGCTCCCCCAGCGCCGCGTCGCCCGCCACCGGCCGCGCCCGGAGCAGCGCCTGGCTCTCCCAGACCAGCGACCAGCGGGCGTAGTACTCGGCATACGCGTCGAACGAGCGCACCAGCGGGCCGTTCCGGCCCTCCGGGCGCAGGTCGGCGTCCACCTCCAGCGCCGGCTCCGGGCCGACCGCGCCGAGGAGAGCGCGCAGCCGGGTGGCGACACCGGTGGCGAACTCCTGCGCCAGCACGCCGTCGACCCCGCCGTCCGCACCGCGCACCGGGTCGTGCACGAACAGCACGTCGGCGTCCGACGTGTAGCCCATCTCGCGTCCGCCGAGCCGCCCCATCGCCACGACCAGCAGGGCCGTCGGGTCGGCGGCCAGCCCGCGGGCCGCGCGCTCCTCCCACGCCGCCACCCGCAGCGCGCCGGCGAGCAGCACGTCGGCGGTCGCGGTGAGGCTGCGGGACGCCCGGGTGCCCGTCACGACGCCGAGCACGTCGGCGACGGCGGTGCGCGCGAGCTCCCGGCGGCGCAGGGCGCGCAGGGCGGTCGCCGCGGGCACGGGCTCGGTGGCCCGGGTGAGGATCGCGTCCGCCTCGGCGGCGAGCCGGTCCTGGCTGCGCGGCTCCAGCTCGGCGTCGTCGTCCAGCCAGGCCACCGACTCGGGCGACCGGGCCAGCGCGTCGGCGACGTACCGGGACGTCGACAGCGCGCGGGCCAGCCGCTCGGCGGCGGTGCCGGAGTCCCGGAGCATCTTGAGGTACCAGTGCGTGCCGCCGAGCGTCTCGGACAGCCGGCGGAACGCGAGCAGCCCGCCGTCGGGGTCGGGCCCGTCCGCGAACCAGCCGATCATCACCGGCAGCAGCTGCCGCTGGATCGCCGACCGCCGGGTCACGCCCTCGGTCAGCGCCGCGATGTGCCGCACCGCCCCGGCGGGGTCCCGGTAGCCGACCGCTGCAAGCCGCTCCCGGGCCGCCTCGGGCGCGAGGCTGACCTCCTCGGTGGACAGCTGCGCGGTCGCCGGCAGCAGCGGCCGGTAGAACAGCGCCTCGTGCAGGTCGCGGACCTCGCGCCGCACCTGCCGCCAGCGCTCGAGCAGCCCCTCGGCGCCCTCGGCGCGCATGCCGAGCGACCGGGCGAGCCGGCGCAGGTCGGCCTCGGCCGTCGGCATCAGGTGGGTGCGGCGCAGCCGGTGCAGCTGGATCCGGTGCTCGATCGCCCGCAGGAACCGGTAGCAGACCGCGAGCTGCCCGGCGTGCTCGCGCCCGACGTACCCGGCGGCCGACAGCGCGGCCAGGGCGGTCAGCGTGTTGCCGCTGCGGATCTCCGGGTCGGCGCGGCCGTGCACGAGCTGCAGCAGCTGGACGGTGAACTCCACGTCCCGCAGCCCGCCGACGCCGAGCTTGATCTGCCGGTCGGCCTCCGCGGCGGGCACGTTCCGCTCGACCCGGCGGCGCATGGCCTGGGAGTCGGAGACGAAGTTCTCCCGGCGGACCGCCTGCCACACCATCGGGTTGGTCGCCTCGACGTACGCGCGGCCGAGCTCCGGGTCGCCGGCGAGCGGCCGGGCCTTGAGCAGCGCCTGGAACTCCCAGGTCTTCGCCCAGCGCTCGTAGTACGACCGGTGCGAGTCGAGCGTGCGGACCAGCGGGCCGTCCTTGCCCTCGGGGCGCAGCGCGGCGTCGACCGGCCACAGCGCCGGCTCGCCGGACGGCGCGGCGCACGCGCGGGCCAGCGCGGTCGCGAGCCGGGTCCCGGCGGCCAGCGCCTCCGCCTCGTCGGCCCCGTCGACCGGCTCGGCGACGTAGACGACGTCCACGTCGCTCACGTAGTTGAGCTCGCGGCCGCCGGTCTTGCCCATGCCGATGACGGCGAGCCGCACTGAGGCGCCGTGGTCGTCGAGCTCGGCGCGGGCCAGGGCCAGCGAGGCCTCCAGCGCCGCGGCGGCCAGATCGGCGAGCGCGGCGGCGACGCCCGGCAGCCGGGTGAGCGGCTCGCCGGACGTGAGGTCGGTGGCGGCGATCCGCAGCAGCCGGCGCCGGTACGCGCGGCGCATGGCGTCGACGCCGTCGGGCCCGGCCACGCCCGCCACGGGGACCGCGGCCCCGGGGTCCGCGCCGACCGCCGCCAGCAGCTCCGCGCGCACCTCCCCGACCGGCACGCCGGTGCCCGGGGCGTCGTCCAGCACGACGTCCAGGTGCTCGGGGTGCGCGCTCAGGTCGTCGCCCAGCGCGACGGACGCCCCGACGACGGCGAGCAGCCGGTCCCGCGCCGGGCTGTCCTCGGCCAGCGCCGCGGCCAGCCGGTCGCGGCGCTCGGCGTCGGGCTCCACGGCGCCGGCGATCTTCGCGAGCGACAGCAACGCCTGGTCGGGGTCGGCGGACTCGGCGAGCGCGGGGACGAGCGCCTCGGACGCGAGCGGCGCGGCGCCCGGGAGGCCGTCGGGGCCGGGTGCGGCGCGCGGCGCCTCCTCGTCCGGGACGGCGTCCGCGCCGCCCACCAGCCGCAGCAGCGCGGCGTCGGCCAGCAGCCGCTCCGCGCGCGCGACGTCCGCGAACCCCGCGCGGGTCAGCCGACCCGCGAGCGTGCTGCCCCGACCGACCGACGTGCTGCTCACGCCCTCACGCTACCGACCGCCGCGCGACCTGCGCCTCCGCATCCGGAAACGCCGAGATGGCAACTCTCGGCTGCGTCACCGCGGGGGCGCACAGCCGAGAGCTGCCATCTCGGCGAGATCAGCACCCGGGTCAGAGCATCGGGAGGAAGCGGCGCAGCTCGTAGGGCGTGACCTGGGAGCGGTACTCCTCCCACTCCCGCTTCTTGTTCTTCAGGACGAAGTCGAACACGTGCTCGCCCAGCGTCTCGGCGACGAGCTCGGACCGCTCCATGACCGCGATGGCGTTCTCCAGCGTGGCCGGCAGCGGCTCGATGCCCAGCGCGCGGCGCTCGGCGTCGGTCAGCTCCCACACGTCGTCGTCGGCGCCCTCGGGCAGCTCGTAGCCCTCCTCGACGCCCTTGAGCCCCGCGGCCAGCAGCACCGCGAACGCCAGGTACGGGTTGGTGGCCGAGTCGACCGCGCGGTACTCGATGCGCGCGGAGTTGGACTTGCCTGGCTTGTACATCGGCACCCGGACCAGCGCGGACCGGTTGTTGTGGCCCCAGCAGATGTACGACGGCGCCTCGGCGCCGCCCCACAGCCGCTTGTACGAGTTGGTGAACTGGTTGGTCACGGCGGTGATTTCGGCGGCGTGCTTGAGCAGGCCCGCGATGAACGACCGCGCCGTCTTCGACAGCTCCAGGTGGCCGCCCGGCTCGTGGAAGGCGTTCCGGTCGCCCTCGAACAGCGACAGGTGGGTGTGCATGCCCGAGCCCGGCTGGTCGGCCAGCGGCTTCGGCATGAAGGACGCGAAGACGCCCTGCTCCAGCGCGACCTCCTTGACCACGGTGCGGAACGTCATGATGTTGTCCGCGGTGGTCAGGGCGTCGGCGTACCGCAGGTCGATCTCGTTCTGGCCCGGGCCGGCCTCGTGGTGGGAGAACTCCACCGAGATGCCCATGGACTCCAGCATCGTGATCGCGGCGCGCCGGAAGTCGTGCGCCGTGCCGCGCGGCACGTGGTCGAAGTAGCCGCCCTGGTCGACGGGGACCAGCGGCTGCGTCGGGTCGGCCGGGGCGTCGAACAGGTAGAACTCGACCTCGGGGTGCGTGTAGAAGGTGAAGCCCTTCTCGCTGGCCCGGGCCAGCGCGCGCTTGAGCACGTTGCGGCTGTCCGCCAGCGACGGCTCGCCCTCGGGGGTGAGGATGTCGCAGAACATCCGCGCGGTGCCGTGCCGCTCCCCGCGCCAGGGCAGCACCTGGAACGTCGTCGGGTCGGGCTTGGCGATCATGTCCGCCTCGTACACCCGGGTCAGGCCCTCGATCGAGGAGCCGTCGAACCCGATGCCCTCCGAGAAGGCCGCCTCGAGCTCCGCCGGCGCGACGGCGACGGACTTCAGCGTCCCCAGCACGTCGGTGAACCAGAGCCGGATGAAACGGATGTCGCGCTCCTCCACGGTGCGGAGGACGAACTCCTGCTGCCTGTCCATGGGGGACATCCTGCCTGATCCGTGTGTCCGCGAGGTGACGCACGCGCCGGGCCTCGTCGCGCCGGGCCCCTCCCGGCCGGAATAGGCTCACCGGTATGCCTGACCAGACCGGACTCCGCGTCGCCCTCGCCCAGATCGACACCTGCGTGGGCGACCTCGCCGGCAACGCCGACGCCGTCCTCACGTGGGCCCGGAAGGCCGCCGAGGCCGGCGCCGACGTCGTCGCGTTCCCCGAGATGACGATCACCGGCTACCCCATCGAGGACCTGGCGCTGCGCGCCTCGTTCCGCCGCGGTGCCGAGCGCGCGCTCGCCGACCTGGCGCGGGCGCTGGACGACGCCGGCCTGGGTGACCTGACCGTCGTCGTCGGCACCGTCGGCGAGCGGACGCAGCGCGAGCACGACGACGCCCCGGCCCGCCCCACGAACCAGGCGGTCGTGCTGCAGCGCGGCTCGGTGCACCAGCGGTACGACAAGCACCACCTGCCGAACTACGGCGTGTTCGACGAGTTCCGCATCTTCACGCCCGGCGGCGAGCCGACGGTGGTCGAGGTGGCCGGGCGCCGCATCGGGCTGCTCATCTGCGAGGACATCTGGCAGGACGGCCCGGTCGCCGAGCTGTCCGACGACGACATCGACCTCCTGCTCGTCATCAACGGCTCGCCGTTCGAGGAGGGCAAGGGCCACATCCGCACCGACCTGGCCGCGCGCCGGGCCGCCGAGGTCGCCGCACCGCTCGCCTACGTGAACATGGTCGGCGGCCAGGACGACCTGGTGTTCGACGGCGGCTCGTTCGTCATCGGCCCGGACGGCACGCTGCTGGCCTCGGCGCCGCAGTTCGTCGAGCACCTGCTGGTCTGGGACCTGCCGGCCCGCGGGGCGGCCCTCGAGCGCGGGACGACCGCCCAGCCGCTCGACCCGGACGAGGAGATCTACCGGGCGCTCGTCACCGGCCTGGCCGGCTACGTCCGGAAGAACGGCTTCCGGTCCGTCGTGCTCGGCATGTCCGGCGGCATCGACTCCGCGCTGGTGGCCGCGATCGCGGCGGACGCGATCGGCGGCGACAAGGTCGTCGGCGTGTCGATGCCGTCGCGCTGGTCGTCGGACCACTCCAAGGACGACGCGGCCGACCTGGCGAAGCGCGTCGGCGCCGACTACCGGGTGCAGGCGATCAAGCCGATGGTCGACGCGTTCGAGGGCGAGATGGCGCTCGACGGCGTCGCCGCCGAGAACCTGCAGGCCCGGGTGCGCGGCGTGATCCTCATGGCGCTGTCCAACGCCGAGGGCCACCTGGTGCTCGCGACCGGCAACAAGACCGAGCTCGCGGTCGGCTACTCGACCATCTACGGCGACGCCGTCGGCGGGTACGCCCCGCTCAAGGACGTCGACAAGTCCCGGGTGTGGGCGCTCGCGCGCTGGCGGAACAACCACGCCCTCGACGCCGGCGACCTCCCGCCGATCCCGGAGAACTCGATCACCAAGCCGCCGTCGGCCGAGCTCCGGCCGGGCCAGGTCGACCAGGACTCGCTGCCGCCGTACGACCTGCTGGACCAGGTGCTGGACGCCTACGTCGAGCACGCCGAGGGCCGCGCCGAGCTGCTGGCCCGCGGCTTCGACCCGGAGATCGTCGACCGGGTGCTGCAGCTCGTCGACCGCGCCGAGTGGAAGCGGCGGCAGTACCCGCTCGGCCCCAAGGTCACGGCGCTGGCGTTCGGCCGGGACCGTAGGCTGCCGATCACCACGCGCTGGCGCGAGCCCGTGGACACCGCCGCCTCGGCGGGGACCACCGCGCGCGCGACCGGCACGACCACCGACACCGTGGAGCAGCACTGATGTCCGAGCAGCCGACCCCGGCAGCCCCCCCCGCACCCGCGCCGCGGCGCGTCCGCGTGCACCACCTCGCCGAGGCGAAGGCCCGCGGCGAGCGGCTCACGATGCTCACCGCCTACGACTTCGCGACGGCGCGCATCTTCGACGACGCGGGCATCGACCTGCTGCTCGTGGGCGACTCGATCGGCAACACCATGCTCGGCCACGCGTCGCCGATCCCGGTGACGGTCGACGAGATGATCCCGCCGACCCGCGCCGTCGTGCGGGCCGCCCGGCGCGCGCTCGTCGTCGCGGACCTGCCGTTCGGCTCCTACGAGACCGGCCCGGCGCAGGCCCTCGCGACCGCCGTGCGGTACCTCAAGGAGGCCGGCGCGCACGCCGTGAAGTTCGAGGGCGGCGTGCGGGTGGCCCCGCAGATCCGCGCGCTCACGGACGCCGGCATCCCGGTCGTCGGGCACCTGGGCTTCACCCCGCAGTCGGAGAACACGCTCGGCGGCCACCGGGTGCAGGGCCGCGGCGACGAGGCGGCCGAGCGGCTCGCCGAGGACGCCCTGGCCGTGCAGGAGGCCGGCGCGGTCGCGGTCGTCCTCGAGATGGTGCCGGCGCCGGTCGCCGCGCGCGTCACCGAGATCCTGCGCATCCCGACCATCGGCATCGGCGCGGGCGCCGAGTGCGACGGCCAGGTGCTCGTCTGGACCGACATGGCCGGCATGGGCGAGTGGTCGCCGCGGTTCGCCAAGTCGTTCGCCCCGGTCGGGCAGCTGCTGGGCGAGGCCGCCCGGGCGTACGCCGCCGAGGTGCGCGGCGGGCAGTGGCCCGACGCCGAGCACTCGTTCCTCAGCTGACCGGGTCGGGCGCGACGGCGGGCGGCCCCGACGGCGGTCGCCCGGGCGGCGATCGTCCGGGCGGCGATCGTCCGGGCGGCGGTGACCCGCGCGGCCGCCTCGGGCGGGGCTCGGCGGTCCGCGCGGTGCTCGCGGCCGGGGTCCTGCTGCTCGCGGCCGCGGCCGTCGTCGTGCTGCTCGCCCCCGACCGGCTCGGCCTGGCGGACCGGAGCCCGGTCGCCCAGCTCGTCGCGCTGCGCGGGCTCGTCGCGTGCCTGCTGGTCGGCGGGGCCGTGCTGCTGGTCGGGGCCGTCGCGGGCTGGCGGCAGGTCGCCGGGCGCGCGGGGGTGCGCCGGCCAGGCTGGCGCCTGCCCCTGGCGCTGGCCGCCGTCCTGGTGCTGGGCGCCGCCGCGCAGGGGGCCGTGGTCGTCGGTCGCGGCGTCGACGGCTCGGGCCCGGGGCCGGCCGCCGACGGCGAGCTCGTCGTGCTGTCGTTCAACACCTTCGGCGTCGTCGACGTCGACGACCTGACCGCCCTGGTCGAGCAGCAGGACGCCGACCTGGTCGTCCTGGCCGAGACGTCCGCCTCGACCGCCCGCGCCGTGGCCCGCGCGCTGACCGACTCCGGCCGCCCGACCACCGCCCTCGCCGCCGACTCGGAGAGCACCCGCGTCGACGGCGTCGCGCTCCTGGTCCGGGACAGCCTGGGCGGCTACACGCAGTCGTCCGCGGGCCTGCCCGCCACCGAGCTGGGCACCTTCGCCGCGGTGCGCGCCGGCGAGGAGCCCGCCGCGGGCGCCGGCGCCGAGGCGGTCAGGCGCCCCGCGACGGCACCCGCGCCGGACGTCGTGGTCGCGGCCCACACCCGCGCGCCGTCGGCGGAGTCGTCGATGCCGGACTGGCGCGCGCACGCGGCCGGGATCGCCGAGGTCTGCCGGAGCACGCCCGGCGCGATCGTCGCCGGCGACCTCAACGCCACCCTCGACCACCCCGGCCTGGACGACCTGGGCCCGTGCGTCGACGCGGCCGCCGAGGTCGGCGCGGCCGGCCTGGGGACGTGGCCCGCGGACGTGCCCCGCGTGCTCGCGGCGCCGATCGACCACGTGCTCGTCGACGGCCGGGCGTGGCGGGTGACGGCGTTCGGCGTGCTGGATCGGGTCGGCGCGAGCGACCACCGGCCCGTCGTCGCGCACCTCGCCCGCCGCTGACCCACGCTGCGGGCGCGCCGTCGGTGCCCCTGCGTGCTCCGATCGCTCCCCCCACCGCGAGCGTCGTCCCGCGTCGCGCGTGCTGCACCCGGTCCGCCCCCGGGCCCCCTACGCTCGTCGCATGCGCCGCGACTCCGCCGTCCAGCAGCCGGCCGCGGCGCGCTCCACGACCCCGTCGGGGTCCTCCGCCCCGCGCTCGTCGGCACCCCGGTCGTCGTCCCCGCGCGGCCCGCGCCCGCCGGCCCGGCAGCCCCGGCTGCGCCTGACCCGGCGCGGCGTGGTGGTCCTCGGGGTCGCGGCGGCCGTCGTCGTCGCCCTGGTCGTGACGCTCGTCGTCGCCGTCGTCCGGCTCCTGGGCGGTCCGGCGCCCGCCGCCGAGCCCGACCCGGTGCCGGTCGCCGTCGTCGACGCCTCGTGCGTGCTCGACGCGACGACCTCGCAGAACTGCTGGCCCGCGTTCGACGACGGCGCCGACCCGCAGCTCGAGATCTCGCCGTGGGTCACCGGTCGGCTCCGCGCCGGAGACGTCCGGTTCGTCCTCGAGCACGTGGCGGCGCGGTTCGACGCCGAGGTCGAGCCGGTCGACCCCGCGAGCTCGTGGGGCTGGGGCTACCGGACCGTGCGCGGCGAGGAGGACGAGGCCGGCGACGGGCTGTCGAACCACGCCTCGGGCACGTCGATCGACCTCAACGCGACCGAGCACCCGCTCGGCGCCCGGGACACGTTCGACGACGACCAGGTCGCGGCGATCCGCGCGATCCTCGCGGAGGTGCACCCGGCGGTCGCGTGGGGCGGCGACTTCGACGGCCGGCGCGACGAGATGCACTTCGAGATCGTCGGCTCCCCCGAGGTCGTCGCCGAGGTGGCCGCCCGCCTGCGCGGCGAGGCGCCGGCGGGCTGACCGCCCCGGGTCCGGCCGGGGTCACCCGGGACCGCGCGGCTCAGCGGTCCCGGCGGTCCTCCTCGTCCCACGCCTCGGTGCGGGAGCGGGCCTTCTCCAGCGCGTGCTGCGCCGCCTCGCGCGTCGGGTACGGCCCCATCAGGTGCGACCAGGTCGACTGCTTGCCCTGCTCGACCTGCCCGGTCTCGGTGTTGTAGTAGAACTCGTCGGCCACGGGTCCGTCCTCCTCGTCCTGGGCCGTCCGGCTCACCCGGCACGACCGCTTCTTCGTAGACTGCCAGGCATGACGTCCGTGCACGCGCCGAGGCCGGCGCTGGTCCCGGGCACCGTGAGCCCCCGGCGACCGGTCCCCGCCTCGATCCCCCGCCCCGAGTACGTCGACCGGCCCGCGCCGACCCCGTACACCGGCAGCGACGTCGTCGCCCCCGAGGTCGTCGAGCGCATCCGGGTGTCCGCGCGGATCGCCGCGCAGGCGCTGCAGGAGGTCGGCCGGCACGTCGCACCCGGGGTCACGACCGACGAGCTGGACCGCATCGGCCACGAGTTCCTGCTCGACCACCACGCGTACCCGTCGACGCTCGGCTACCGGGGCTTCCCGAAGTCGGTCTGCACCTCGGTGAACGAGGTCATCTGCCACGGCATCCCCGACTCGACCGTCCTGGAGGACGGCGACATCGTGAACCTCGACATCACGGCCTACGTCGACGGCGTGCACGGCGACAACAACGCGACGTTCCTGTGCGGCGACGTGGACGAGGAGTCCCGGCTGCTCGTCGAGCGGACCGAGGAGGCGCTGGCGCGCGCGATCAAGGCCGTCCGGCCGGGCCGCGAGGTCAACGTCATCGGCCGGGTCATCGAGAAGTACGCCGCGCGGTTCGGCTACGGCGTCGTGCGCGACTACACCGGTCACGGCGTCGGCGAGGCGTTCCACACCGGGCTCGTCATCCCGCACTACGACGCGGCCCCGATGTACGACCGGGTCATCGAGCCCGGGATGGTGTTCACGATCGAGCCGATGCTCAACCTGGGCACCGCCGACTGGACGACGTGGGACGACGGGTGGACCGTGGTCACCGCGGACCTGCGCCGCAGCGCGCAGTTCGAGCACACCCTGCTGGTCACCGACACCGGAGCGGAGATCCTCACACTCCCATGAGCAACCACCACGGCAAGAACGAGCGCACGGCGTTCGGCATCGACATCGGCGGGTCCGGCATCAAGGGCGCCCCGGTCGACCTGGCCACGGGCGAGTTCGCCGCCGACCGCGTCCGCATCCCCACCCCCCAGCCGGCCACCCCCGCCGCGGTCGCGGAGACGGTCGTCGAGCTGGTCAAGCGGTTCGACCTGCCCGAGGACGCCGCCATCGGCGTGACGTTCCCGGCGGTCGTCCAGCACGGTGTGGCCCGGTCCGCGGCGAACGTCGACGGCTCCTGGATCGGCACCAACATCGAGCACGTCCTCGGCGACGCGCTCGGCCGGCCGGTCCTCGCGGTCAACGACGCCGACGCCGCCGGCTACGCCGAGACCCTGTACGGCGCCGCGCGGTCGACCTCCGGCGTCACGTTCATCTGCACGCTCGGCACCGGCATCGGGACCGCCATCGTCGCCGACGGCGTCCTGGTGCCGAACCTCGAGCTGGGGCACCTGGAGATCGACGGCTTCGACGCCGAGAGCCGCGCTGCCGACTCCGCGCGCGAGCGCGAGGACCTCGACTTCCCGCAGTGGGCCGAGCGCCTCCAGCGGTACTTCGGCGTCATCGAGGACCTGTTCTGGCCGGACCTCATCGTCGTCGGCGGTGGCGTGTCGAAGCACCACGAGAAGTTCCTCCCGCTGCTGCACCTGCGCGCGCCGATCGTGCCGGCGCAGCTGCGGAACGCGGCCGGCATCGTCGGCGCCGCCGCGCTGGCCGCGCGGGCCGGCACCCCCGTCGCGGGCGTCAAGGGCGACTGACGACCGGGCCCGGCCCGCGGTCCGCCGCGTGCCGGGCCCGATCCGCCGCCCCGGGGGTCTGGTGCGGCGGCCCGCGGCGACCTACCGTCGCGCCATGGGACTCGCCGTGGCGCAGCTGTGCGTCGACTCGCACGACCCCTCGTCGCTCGCCCGCTGGTGGGCCGACGTGCTGGGCTGGCGCGTCGTCGAGGAGGACGACGACGAGGTCGACCTGGAGCCGCCGCCCGGGGTCTCCGCGTCGCCGTGGCTGTTCCTGCGGGTGCCCGACGCGAAGCGCGTGAAGAACCGGCTGCACGTCGACGTGCGGCCGCCGGACGGCTCCGACCAGGCCAGCGAGCTCGAGCGGCTGCTCGCGCTCGGCGCGGTGCGGGTCGACATCGGGCAGGGCCCGGACGCCACCTGGCACGTGCTCGCCGACCCGGAGGGGAACGAGTTCTGCCTGCTGCGCTCGACCCCGTCCGAGCTCGCGGCGCTGCTCGCCGCGGAGGCGGCCGGGTCCGCGGAGGCCCCCGCACCCTGACCTGGGCGTTCGCCGTCCACCGATCGGGTCCTTCCGGATGCGCGGGCGGACGGCCGGGCTTAGCGTCGGATCACGACGGACCGGTCCGAAGAAGGAGGACACATGGGACTCGACGACAAGATCGCGAACGCCGCTGAGAAGGCCGCGGGCAAGGTCAAGGAGGCCACCGGGCGCGCCTCGGACGACGAGCGCCTCGAGGCCGAGGGCCGCGCCGACCAGTCGAAGGCGGACATCAAGGGCGCCGGCGAGAAGGTCAAGGACGCGTTCAAGCACTGAGCCGGCGCATCGGCTCGCGCGCCCCGTCCCGGGCACCCGGGGCGGGGCGCGCTGCTGCGCGGGGACGGGCGCCGCTACGCGGGGGGCGGCGTGGGCCGAACGGTCGCGCGGAACCGCGCGCCGCCGCCGCGGGTGGCGACGGGCTCCCACTCCCCCGACCGTGCGAGCCCGACGACGTCGAGGTGCACCTGCGCGATGTCGGCGAGCGGCAGCGGGAAGTCCGGCGACGTGGTGCGGCTCTCCGCGAGGGGCACGCCGCCGTCGTCCAGCAGCGTGAGCGTCCAGGTCAGCGCGTCGGTGCCCGCAGGCACCGGCGAGTGCACGTCGACGTGCCGCGCGAGCGCGGCCTCCGGCCCGCTGAGCGCGGCGATCCGGGGCAGGCGTCGACGTGTCATCCGGGCCCCCTGCGTCGTGCGCGGGGCCGTCGTCCTCAGCCCCGCGCCCAGCCTGGGGCCTCGGGCGGCGTTTGACCAGGACCTTCGTCCCTGGCGACCCTGCGGTCCGGGTGTCAGAGGCGCCGCTCCAGCAGCACGACGTCGCGCCACTCCCCGGCGAGCGGTCCGTGCGTCATCCGGGCGATCCGCTCCCGCCGGCCCACCACCCGGAACCCCGCGGCGGCGTGCAGCGCCAGGCTGCCGGCGTTCTCGGGGAACACCGTCGACTGCACGGTCCACACCCCGCCGGCCTCGGCCGACGCGAGCAGGGCGTCCATGAGCGCACGGCCCACGCCACGGCCGCGGGCGGCGGCCCCGACGTACAGCGACGCCTCGACCACGCCCGCGTACACCGCGCGGCGGGAGACCGGGGAGGCGGCGACCCAGCCGAGGACCGGGTCGGCGGGGCCGGCCGGTGCGTCGGGGGCGGCGTCCAGCGCGACGAAGCGGTGCTCCGGCAGGTGGGAGGCGTCGAACTCCGCCCACGCCGGCGCCGCGCTCTCGAACGTCGCGTGGCCGGTCGCGATCCCCTCCGCGAACACCGCGAGCACCCCCTCGGCGTGCTCGGCGGTCATCGGGCGGACGGTGACTTCGGGCTGCACGCCGGCCATTCTCACCCCGCGCGCGGGCGGTGGGTGACATCACCCACGACCACCCGCGCGTCGGCGAGGGCGACGGCGCACACTGCGGTGGTGAACCTCGCGCAGACCGTCCCGGGCGGCCTGTCCCGGCTGCGCGCCGCCGTCCCGCTGCTGAACGCGCGGCCGGTCCCGCCCGGCGTGCACCACGACGTCGACCGCCCGATCCCCGTCACCGTGACCCTCCGGTGGGAGTCCGGCGTCGAGCCGCTGGACACCATCGCGGTCGAGTGGACCGCGACGCTGGTGCGGGTGCGGATCGTCGACCTGCGCGTGATGACGGGCGCGGTGTGGGTCCCCGCGTCGGACGTGCGCCGGAGGGCGTGCGCGTAGCCGCGTGGACGGCCGTCAGGCCAGGCGCTCGACCCTGACCGCCGCGTGGTGCTCGCGCGGAGAACCCGGGCGGGCGCCCCACGACACGACGCCCTGGGCGACGGCGCCCACCTCGGCCGGGACCGCGCCGACGTAGTGCGCTCTAGGGTCGTGGGTGAGCCGCTCCGCGAGCTCGGTGAGGCTGCGGCTGTCGGCGGCCTCGTCGGCCGCGAGCCGGGTCATCCTGAAGCGTGCGTCCGTCATGACGGGCCCCCTCGCCGGTCTGGTCCTCCCAGGATACGAGCGGGGTCGCGCACGCGTGGCAGCCGGGAGCGCGAACGGCGCATACCGAGCGAATCGGGACATAGGCCGTGTCGTGTCAGGCACCGTGCACGGACTTTCACGACCACCTCGGACTGCGCCACCACCTGCACCGACGTCGTCGGCGCGGAGGTCGACACCGCGCCCCGGCGCGACGCCCCCGGCCGTCCGTGCTTACGGTCGAGGCGATCGGAGCACCCCTGATCGACGCACCTCACGAGGAGTCCAGGAGGAGTCCCATGACCCAGCGCCTGTGGATCACCAGCACCGTCACGGCCGGCCTGCTGCTCGGCAGCACCGCCCCCGCGCTGGCCGCCGACGCACCCGCCACCGCCGGCACCACGACGACGCCCGTCGCGGCGGTCGTGCCGCTCGCGGCCGCGGACGTCGAGGCCGCCGAGCAGGCGATCCTCGACCGCACGAACGCCCTGCGCGCGAGCGAGGGCAAGCCGGCGCTCGTGCGGAACGCCCAGATCGACGCCGTCGCGGCCGCCTGGGCCGAGCACATGGCCACGACCGGCCAGTTCCAGCACAACCCGGACTTCTTCCGGCAGATCCCGGCGGGCTGGCGCACGGCCGGGGAGAACATCGCGATGAACTCCTACGACCCGGTCGCGCTGTACACGCAGTGGCAGAACTCGCCGCCGCACCGCGCCAACATGGTGAACCCGGCGTTCAACCAGATCGGCATCGGCGTCGTCGAGCACGGCGGGCTGTACTACGGGGTCCAGGTGTTCGGGGGGTACTGATCCCGCTCCCGCACCGACCCGAGTACGCGACGGAGCCCCGGCCTCACAGGCCGGGGCTCTCTCGTGCGGATGAGCTGGCCGGTACGCCGGGTAGCGGCACGAGCGACGCTCACCCGCAGGAACATCGCGCCGGGGGCTGCCCGGGGGCTACGCGGCGTCCGGCAGCACGACCAGACCGTCCGTGGTGTCGCGCATCCGCCCGTCGTCGTCCGGCCAGAGGTGCTCGTACGTCCGCAGCGTCCCGGTCGGGTCCTTGTGCCCGAGGCGGGACGTCACCGCCCGCGGTGACGACCCGCCCGCGATCAGCTTCGACGCGTGGAAGTGCCGCAGGTCGTGCCAGCCGGAGCTTTCCGGCAGACCCACCTTCGCCGCGGGGGCCCTCCACCCCCTGGACACCATGCCGCGGGTGATGCACCGGCCCTGCCCCGTCTTCAGCACCAGGCTGTCGTCGAGTGGCCCGAGCCACGCACCAGCACCACCCACCACCGCCGAAGGAGCCGGGTGCCCCGTAAAGAGCCGAAGCCCTCACAGAAGTGCCGTCGTCCACTTCCTGACCTCTCCGTCAGGGCTGTCCCGCCAGCTCACCGTGATCTCGTTCGGCGAGGCACCCATGGCCCGCAGCACCATCACGCGAACCGAGGCGTGTTCGTCGACGACCGCCCAGTCGCGCGGCTCGACGCGCGCAGGTTCGACATCGAACGACAGCGCGACGTCGTACAGCTTCCGCGGGGCGCTGTTCGACAAGCTCACCGCGTTCTTCCCCACCCGGAACACGTTCCAGGGCGTCGGCGTCGGCGCCATCGCGGCGCGCTGCCGCGCGAGCTTCTGCGTCGCCTGCTCGACCTTCTCCTGCTCGAAGCGCTCCTTCTCGAGCTCGTACGCCCTCCTGGCGTACTCCGCCTGGGCGTTCGCCGCCTCCGTCTGTTCCCTCGCCTGGGCGACCTGCGCCCGCGCGTACCAGACCGCGCCGAACGACGCGATGAGCGCCAACACTGATACCACGAATGCAGCGATGATCATGGCCGGAGGCTACCTGTGACCGACCTCCTGACCGTGGCCCGCGTCCTCCTCGCGCACGGCTACTCGGTCATCCCGATCCGTACGGACGGGTCCAAGGCACCTGCCCTGCCCACCTGGAAGCGGCACACCACCGAGCGCACCACCGAGGTGGATCTCGTCGGCTGGTTCGGCGGCGACGACCCGCACGACCTCGGCGTCGTACAAAGCGCCGTCTCTGGGGGCGCCGAGCTCACCGAGATCGAGGGGCGCGCCGCCGGGCGCCTCGGCGACTTCAAGGCCCCCGCCGACGACACCGGCCTCGGGGATCTGTGGACGCTCGTCACCCAGGGGTGGGTGGAGATGTCCCCGTCCCGCGGGTTCCACTTCCACTACCGGGTCACCGGCATGAACGTCCCGGGCAACCTGAAGCTGCCCCGCGGCGCCGACACGCTCGTGCTCGCGGAGACCCGCGGTGAGGGCGGCCAGGTCGCCGTGGCCCAGTCCCGCCACCACGCCACCGGCCGGCCCTGGACGCGGCTCATCGGCGGGCCGGCCACCGCCCCCGTCCTGCCCGAACTGTGACGCATCCCGCCCGTGGCGTGACGCGTTCGTGACGCGTCCGGCCCCTGCAAACCCGCAGGTTGTGACGCTTGGTGACGCATGTGACGCATTTGTCGGACATGTCAGTGCGGAGCGCGCACACGGCAGCGGGAACAAGCACTACGCGTCACACGCGTCACTTGGGGTCCGTCGTGACCACCCGCCGGTGCTGGCTCGAAAACCCGCGCCGAGCGCACCGGCAGGACCCCGGACCGTTCGGCACCAAGGCCGTTCCGCGCTGGTGCCAGCGCTGCCGGCGGCTCGTCCTGGCCGGGTACGACGGCGACCTCTGCGCGACGCTCCGCATCGCCGACCCCTACCGACCGACCCCGCAGCTCGAAGCCGCCTGCGTGGTCCTGGCCGTGCGCACCTTCGCGCTTCGCGGCTTCCCCGGCCGGTACCCGCTCGCCCCCCGGCACCTCCCCCCGTCGATCCCATCGGCGTCAAGCCGTCCGCCAACCAGGTCGTCGTCCTCGCCGCGCACGACTGCGACCGCCCGCCCGCCCCTGACCCTCGCACGCCTGCCTGAACCCGCACCCAGCGTCGCCCCCGGCGACGTCCCGCCCTTCTGAGAGGACCCGTCATGGTCAACCGCCCCAAGCAGATCGGCACCGCCGCCGAGACCGCCGTCGTCCGCGCCGCCCGCCCCCGCGGCTTCCCCCACGCCGGCCGGCTCACCCTCACCGGCGCCCTCGACGGCGGCGACGTCGGCCTCTGCCCCGGCGTCATCGTCGAGGTGAAGGGCGGCGCCGCCAAGGACGCCTCCGACGGTACGATCGACGGCCGGCTCGTCGAGACCGAGCGGGAGCGGGCCAACGCCGGCGCCGCCGTCGCGTTCCTCGTCACCCAGAGGCCCGGCGTCGGGCCAGCCGACGCGCACCGGTGGTGGGCGTGGTTCCGGCTCGGGTGGGTGCCCGAGCTCGCCACCGTCCCGCCGCACGACGGCCTCATCATCCGCATGCAGCTCGGCGACGCCCTGCAGCTCCTGCGCGCCGCCGGCTACGGCAACCCGCTCGACGCGGACCAGGCGAACGCGCCGACGAGCGTTCCGAACGGCGTTCGCGTGCAGGAGGTGGCGTGACTACGTCAACAGAAGTCCCCAGACGGGTCTGGGCTGGTCTCGCAGTTGGTGACGCGATCGAACTCTCTGATCGCTCGCTCGAACCACCGCTCGTCCACGAAGCCGATCTCGGGCTCGCCGGTGAGCCCGACCAGGGTTGGTGGCATCGCGTTGGCGACGTCGAACATCGCGCTGACCGCCTCGTCCGTGCCGACGATGTGCACCGCGTTGGTCGCGCGCTGCAGGTTGTAGCGCAGCGTCTGCACCTCGTCTCGAGAGATTGCGCACGGCTCGATCGGAGGATCGCTGATCTCGCAGGTGAAGCGTTGCGCCATCCCCGTGGCGAACTCGTTGGCCGCGTCGCGGTACGCGGTGTAGACGGGACGACGCAGGTCGCGTGCTTCTCGCTCCCGGTCAGCATGCAGGTTCATCGTGGTCACCGAGATGCTGCCGCCGACGGCGATGGCGCCGCCGAGGAGGGCGCCGCCGAGACCTATGGCGAGGTCCATCCACCACGGTCGTTCTCTCCGCCGACGGCGTGAACCTCCAGGGGGGCTTCTACGCACGGGCCTTCGCATGGCCGGACGGTACCCCGCCAGCCCGGCGCCCTGAGCCTGTTCAGCGGTGGTGTCCTTTGGCCACCCTCGACGAGATCGCCGAGCGCTACGCCCGCACCCACGCCTTCGCCGCGGCTACCGGCCTCGGCCTGACCCGCGCGCAGGAGGACGTCGCGACCCTGCTCGACGTGCTCGCCGACGTGCAGCGCGCGACGTCCGGCGCGGTCGCCCGGGCCGCCGAGCTGCTGCGGCAACGTGACGCGCTCATGGCGGAGCTGGCGCGGGCGCGGGGGTGCAGCGAGGACGTCGTGCTGGTCACGCACGGCATCGACCGGCCGGGGGTGCGGTCGTGAGCCCCGACGCCACGGCCGCCGTCGGCGCCGGCGCGACGCTGCTGGTGCTGCTGGCGTTGGGAGTGATCGGGCTGTGCCGGCGGTGAAGCGCGAGGCGTCAAATGAGGTACGTGGCCGTGAACGGCCCGGCGCCGTCCTCGGTCCACTCCACCTGCACGGACGCGACCGCCGGGCTTGCGAGAGAGCGCGCGATGAGGAACGGGAGGTCGGCGCCGGGTTCGATCGGGGCCGGCACTTCCGCGACAGGAACCACGTCCGCGTACGAGCGACCTGTGCCTTCGAGGCGGGTCACCGTCGCAACCTGCGACGAGTGCGTGTTTCGCAGCGCGTAACGCTCGCGGTGCACGCGAACGACCTCCCAGCGCACCTGACGCCCCGTGTCGGGTGCGACGTCGTTCGCGCCCTCGTTGAAGCTGGCGAGCATCCGCTCGGGGACCTCAAGCGCGGCGTTCTGACGCTCGTTCTCGTGTTCCCGGACGACGTCCAGGCCACTGCGATTGCGAAGCGACTGCACGAAGGCAGCGACAGCGACGGCGGTTCCGCCGAGTCCGCCGATCGCTGCGATCCAGTTCGGCACGGCCTCGCCCCACAGGGGCGTCATCTCGCTGCTCACGGGGCCGAGCCTCCCCCACACCTCTTCCGCACACCAGACCCAACCGAAGGAATCTCGTGCTGACCGACCGCACCTGCCCGCTCCCCACCCCGACGGCGCCCACCATCACCGACGACCGCACCGTCTGCCCCCGCTGCGCCGGCACCCTGCGCGGCCTGCTCACCGACCTGCCCAGGTCTCCTCGCCGATATCGACATCGCCCGCACCCGGCAGGCCCGCGTCGGCGCGCCCGACGCCGGCGGCCGGTCCAGCACCGTCCCTCGGCTGTTCGCGCTCGCCCCCGCCGACGCCCGGTTCGTTCTCCTCGACACTGTCCTCGCCTGGCTCGACTAGGTCACCGCCGTCCGTGGCGACACCCCGCCACGCACCTGGTCCGGCGTCGGCGCGTACCTACGCGGCGCCGTCGACTGGCTCGCCCAGCACCCGGACGGCGCGTGGGTCATCGACGAGCTCACCGCCGCCGTCCGCATCGCCCGCGCCGCCATCGACAGGCCCGCCGACCGGGCCTACGCCGGGCCGTGCAACGCCCAGGTCGACACCCTCTCCGACCCCGACGCCGTCGGGCTGGTGCGCGGCTGCGGCGCCGACCTGTACGCCGTCCCGGACGCCGCCGTCGTCACCTGCCGGGCGTGCGGCGCCCGGTACGACGCCCCGGCTCGGCGCGCGTGGCACCTCGAGCAGGCCCGCGACTTGCTGCTCCCCGCCCGGGACATCGCGCGCGCCGTCGACGGCCTCGGCGTCGACATCAGCCTCGACACCGTGAAGTCCTGGGTCCACCGCAAGCGCCTCGTCGGCCACGGGCACGTCGACATCCGCGACGGCCGCACCGCCGCCACGCACCAGGTCGGCGACGTTCTCGACCCCGTCCAGGCCTCCGCCGACCGCCGTCGCGCCGTGCCCGCGTGACCGCAGCGTCGCCCAGTGGTGCGCGCCGCGTCGCCTACTGGTTGCGCAGCGGCATGGGCACCCTAGTGTTTGCGTAGGTTGGCGTGAGCCCCCGGCGGGGCCATCAGCCTGCCCGGCCCGAGCGCGATCCCCCGCCGGCTCCGCCAGGACCGACCACTAGCCACGCGCCCGTGCCGAGAGCCGCGGGCCGGAGGGGCTCAACCGCGGCACCCAGTACGCTCCAGCCGTGAGGACGTTCGGGCAGGTGCGGGCCATCATCACGCGATGGGGGCGTGGTTTCTTTGGCTGGGCCGATGACGCCCGGTGGTTCCTGCTCGCGGCCGCCGTCGTCGTCATCGTCGCGTGGTACTTCTGGAGCCATGAGAGCGCAACCCGCTCCCTGGCCGCTCTCGCAGGCAAGGCCGACGTGTCAGCGCTCGTCCCCGTTGTGTCCGTCGTTGTGGGTGCTGCTCTGACGTACGCCTTCACCGGCCGTCGGGAGGTTAAGAAGGACCTCCGGGATCGGGTACTCGGGACGGCGTACGAGGCGATCCGAGAGGCTCGGTCGCTTTCGCGAGCGATCCAGCTGTGGGGCTTCCACGCTCCTAGGGGTGGGGGCAAGATCCGCCCCGCCGGACAGCCTGAAGCTCCGTGGCAGACCCTCCCTCCCGAAGAGGCGGCGATGCATGATGCAGAGGCCGTCGCCGCGTTTGAGGCGATCACCAGTTCCATGGATGCTCTCCGCGATCATGTTCTCGAGCTGTCGCTCGTCGCGCCTCGGGAGTTGACGACGGCATTCGAAGCACTCGCGGATCGAACGTTCACGTACCTAATGGAACTCGATCCCGAGGGCGGCGTCCTGCTGGCCGCGGACTTCAACGACTTCGTCGCGGACATCGAGCGCGGCATCAACGACCTCGTGCGGCGCGTGCGACGAGAGGTCAGGGGCGACCACCGCTGAACTTCCCCACCGAAGGCAGGTGACCTCACGTGGCCGCCGGCCCCTGGACCAACGCCGAGGACGCGCGCCTGCGCGAGCTGCACGCCGCCGGGCGCACCCTCGGGGGCGCGGCCCAGGAGATGGGCCGCGCCAAGGCCACCGTGTCGCGACACGCCACGCTTCTCGGCCTCGGCTGAGACCGCGCGCAGACCAAGGACGCGACCCGGGCGAAGAAGCTCGACGCCGAAGCCCGCCGCGCGCAACTGAAGCTGGACCTGCTCGACGACGCCGCCCGGCTGCGTGAGCAGCTGCGGACGCGGACGGTCGCGTACAGCTTCGGCGGGAAGAACAACACCTACCGCCAGCACAAAGGCGACCAGCCGCCGCACGTCGAGCAGCTGAAGCTCGTGCAGGCCACCGCGGCCGCGATCAACGCGTACGGGCGCCTCGAGCAGCTCGACACCGCCGCGGACACCGACGACGCGAAGTCCCGGCCGCAACGCCCCGGAGACCGGCAACGAGCCGCGACGGCAACCGCCGCTACCTCTGACGGCAGCCGACAGCGGCCCCGTCCTCCTCCGGAGGGCGGGGGCGCTTCGCTGTTCTCGGGCGCGGCCGATCCGAGCGGTACCGGTGGTCGCCCGGGGGCTGCGAACTACGACAAGCAGGCATAAGCGCAGGTCAGCGCACCGCACCCACGCGGTCCGCGGGCCTCGAATCATCCCACCGATGCCGCGTTCTTGCAGGTTAGCGGCCGTACAATGCGGATGAGCTGGCCGGTACGCCGGGTTCTGTCCCCGCGCGCGGTTACCCCCGCGCGGGTGGCGACCATCCATCTACGACGCACGTTGCCGTACGCCTCCAGCGGCCTACCCGGGAGCTCGGACGAGCAGCCCTCGAACGCTCCCTGTCTGGCCTTGCTCCGGGTGGGGTTTACCGAGCCGTGCCGGTCGCCCGGCACGCTGGTGGTCTCTTACACCACCGTTTCACCCTTACCACCGTCCGGCCCGAGAGCCGTGCGGTGGCGGTCTGCTTTCTGTGGCACTGTCCCGCGGGTCACCCCGGGTGGGCGTTACCCACCACCCTGCCCTGTGGAGCCCGGACGTTCCTCGGCGAGCCCGAGGGCTCGACGCGGCCGCCTGGCCAGCTCATCCGCGCCGGTCAGCCTACTACGGCCCGGCGCGCCGCCCGCCGCCCGGGACCTCGGCGATCACGTGGCGCACCGCACTCGGGCCCCCGCCCCTGCTCGGCGCCCCGCGCCGCCTACAGTTCAGCGCGTGCTCATCCTGCTCCCCCCGTCCGAGGGCAAGACCGCGCCGGTGCGTGGCGCCGCCCTCGACCTGGCCGCCCTGTCCGCCCCGGCCCTGACGCCGACCCGCGAGCGGGTGCTCGACGCCCTGGTCGCGGCGAGCGCCCGGCCGGACGCCGTGGAGGTGCTGGGCGTGGGCGCGGGCATCGCCGACGAGGTCGCCCGGAACGTCGACCTGCGGCACGCGCCCGCTGCCGAGGCCCGCGCCGTCTACACGGGCGTGCTCTACGGGGCGGCGGGGCTCGACCGGCTGACGACGGCGCAGCGCCGCCGCGCGGCGGAGAGCGTGCGCGTCGTGTCCGGCCTGTGGGGCGTGGTCGCGCCCGAGGACCGCATCCCGGCGTACCGGCTGTCGATGGGCGTGGACCTGCCGGGAGTCGGGCCGCTGGCGGCCGCGTGGCGGGAGCCGCTGCGCGCCGAGCTCGACCCGCGGGCCGAGGCGGGCGAGCTGGTCGTCGACTGCCGGTCCGCGACGTACCTCGCCGCGTGGAAGCCGCCGCGCGCCGCCCACGGCGCGTGGGTGCAGGTGCGGGTGCTCCGCGAGGTCGACGGGAAGCGCTCCGTGGTCTCGCACCACGCCAAGCACACGCGGGGCGTGCTGACCCGGCACCTCGTCACCCGGCGGGGCGCGGCGCCCGCGACGCCGGAGCACCTCGCCCGGGCGGCGCGCGAGCTGGTGGGCACCGAGCTGCTCGCGGTCGAGCTGGACGCCCCGGCGGGCCGCGCGGCGACGCTGTCGCTGGTCGTCGCCTGACCCCGGCGGGACCGTGGTGCGGCCCGCGGGTCCCTGCACCGGGCCTTCACCCGGCGCCCACCCGCCGCCCACCGCCACGGCACGCCCCGGGCGAGCGCCCGGGCTAGCGTGGTGCGGGTCCGGGCGGCCGCCCGACGACAGCGACCGGCAGGACGGGGACGGCAGCAGCATGCGACGCACGGGCACCGCGCGGATCGCGGCGCTGCTGCTGGTGCTCGTCCTGGCGCTGGCCGGCGTCGTGGCGGTCGCCGGCGGGCCCGCGGGCGCGACGACGTCCGGCGGCGGCTCGTCCGCGGAGCGCGGCGGCACGACCGTCCCCGGGACGACCACCGGCGACGGCCAGGACGCGGGTGCCGGCACCGGCGCCGACGCGGGCGGCGCCGCGGTCCCCGCCCCGTCGCCCACGGTGTCGCCCGCGCAGCCCGCCCCGACCTCGTCCCCGGTGCCGACCCCGACGCCGACACAGCAGGTCCCCGTCCCGGTGCCGACGACCGAGCCGGAGCCGGTGCCCACCCCGACGCCGACGCCGGAGCCCGAGCAGACCGGCACCCCGTCGCCCGCTCCCACCCCGACGCCGACCGACGCGGGGGTGGGCGGCTCGCAGCAGTTCAGCCGACCGCCGGCCGTCACCACGTCCTCGACGCCGTGGGCCCAGCTGCTCACGGCCCTGGTGGTCGTGGTCGCCGGCGCGGTCGCGGTCGTCGCGATCTCGGCCCGGCGCGCCCGGCTGGCCGCCCAGGGCGCCGACGGCGGTGCGGCCGGTGCGACGCCCGTGCCGTCCGGCGCGGCAGCCGCGGACGGGGACGGGACGCCGTTCAGCGACGACGGCCCCGACGACGACACGGCCGAGCTGCGCCCGCCCCCGACGTCCGCCGAGGTGCTGCGCCTCATGGTCGTCGCGGGCGAGGCGATGGTCGACGCCGGCCACACGGTGTCCTCGGTCGCCGACACCCTCGACGAGCTCGCCGCGGTGCACGGCGTCCCCGGCACCGAGACCGTCGTCCTGCCGACCGCGCTCCTCGTGTCCGTCCCCGACGGCGACGGCGTCGCGACCGCGGCGGTGTCGACGGGGCGGCGGCCGCTGATGCTGCACCAGGTCGACGAGCTCACCGACGTGCTCCGCGAAGCGTCCGCGCCCGACGCCGACGTCGCCGGCGTGACCGCGCGCATCACGCTGCTGCGGACCACGGCGCCGCCGTTCGGCATGCTCGCGCGGCTGGGCGGGTACCTGCTGCTGTCGGTGGGCCTCGCGGCGCTGCTCGGCGGGTCCTGGGTGGACCTTCTGGTCGCGGCCGGCCTGGGCCTCGCCGTGGGCGCGGTGCAGCTGGTCGTCGGCCGGATGCCGAGCGGCGTCGAGGTGCTGGTCACCGTGGCGTCGGCATTCGTGGTGGCGGCCGCCGTGCTGCTCGCCGCGCGCGTGGTCCCGGACCTCGGCGTGCTGCCGTCGCTGATCGCGCCGCTCGTGCTGTTCCTGCCGGGCGGGCTGCTCACCACGGGCGTCATCGAGCTCGCGACCGGGCAGATGCTGTCCGGCGCCGGGCGGATCGCGGCGGGCGCGATGCAGCTCGTGATGCTGGCGGGCGGCATCGTCGCGGCCGCCGCCCTGGTGGGCGTCCCCGCCGTCGACCTGGCGTCCGGCGGCCACCCGCTCGGGCCGCTGGCGCCGTGGATCGGGGTCGCGGTGTTCGGCGCCGGGACGGTGATCTACCGGTGCGGCCGGCCGCGGACGATCGGCTGGGTGATCCTCGTGCTCGCCGTCGCGTACGGGGCGCAGGTGCTCGGCGACGCGCTGCTGGGCGGGGCGCTGTCGGCGTTCGTCGGCGCGCTGGCGATGACGCCGGTGGCGCTGGCGGTGGCCCGGTTCCCGTCGGGGCCGTCTCCGCTCGTGTCGTTCCTGCCCGCGTTCTGGCTGCTGGTCCCCGGAGCGCTCGGCCTGGTCGGGGTGACCAGCCTGCTCGACGGCGACAGCAACGGGGTGTCCACGCTGGTCACGACCGGCGGGACGATGGTGGCGATCGCGCTGGGCGTGCTCGTGGGGCTGTCCGCAGCGCGGGGCCTGCCGGGACGGCAGGCGCGGTGGTCGCTGGGCGGCGTTCCGGGTCTGATGCCGGCGGCCCGGCCCTGGCCGCGTCGCGGCCGCACGGACCCGCCGGTCTGATCAGCCGCGCGCCGGCCAGCCCTCGCTCGGCGCCCCGGCGACCGCCACCTCGTCGCGCTTGTCCGCGAACAGCCGCACGATGCTCACCGACGCCGGCGCGACCCGCAGCTGGCTCCACGACCCGGGCTGCGCGCCCATGGTCCGACCGAGAGCGGCCCGGATCGACACGGCGTGCGACACGACGACCACGGTGCGGTCGGTCCCCGCCGCGAGCAGACCGTCGAGCGCCGCGCCGATCCGCTCCCCCACGTCGGCGATCGACTCGCCACCCTCGGGCCGCAGGTCGGCGCGGGTGTGCCACGGCTCGAGCTGGCCCGGCCAGCGCTGCTCGATCTCCTCGGCCGTGAGCCCCTGCCAGGCGCCGAAGTCGGCCTCCTGGAACGCGGCGTCCACGCGCGGCGTGAGCCCGAGGCGCGCGCCGATGATCGCCGCGGTCTCCTGGGTCCGGACCATCGGCGACGCGATCAGCTCGGTCGGGTACGGGACGTCGCCCCACAGGTCGTCGCCGACCCGGCGGACCAGCTCGCCCGCGGCGGCGGCCTGCGCGCGGCCGCGCTCGGTGAGCGACGGGCCGGGCTCCGACGAGCCCGAGTAGCCGCGCGACACGGTCATCTCGGTCTCGCCGTGCCGCACCAGGATGACGGTCACCGGCTGGGCGTCGTCGAACCGGACAGCCGCCCCCGACGGCCGGCCGCGGCGCGCGGGCTGCTCGCCGCGCGCGGGCGGCGCCGGGGTGCCGGCCTCGGGCTCCAGCGGCTGCGCACTGCCCTGCGGGCCGTCGGCGGGCATCAGTACGCGTCCTCGCCGCGGACCAGGATCCGGCCGGAGTCCTCGCAGTAGACGATCTCGTCCTCCGGCGTCGCCTTGATCTTGGCGAGCTCGGTGGCGGGGACCGGGAGGCCGCTGCCCTCGGACCGCCCGTGCCGCAGCGCCGCGACGGCCACGCCGCCGAGCCGGCCGCGCAGCCGGTCGTAGAGCTGGATCAGCGGCTCGGCCAGCGGGGCGGCCAGCGCGTCGCGCTGGGTCTTCACCTCGCCGGCCTGCTTCTCGATGATCGCGAGCTCGGCGTCGCGCTCGGCCACGACGGCCGCGCGGTCGTTGAGCAGCGCGGCGTGCGCGGTGGTGAGCTCGCCGAGGGTGCCCTCGTGCGCCTCCAGCCGCTCCATCGCCTCCAGCTCGACCTCCTCGAGGTCGCCCTGCCGGCGGGCCAGCGAGACGAGCTCGCTCTGCAGCGCCTGCAGGTCCTTCGCGGAGCCCTGGCCGGAGTCGAGCCGGGTCTGGTCACGCGCGGCGCGGTCCCGGACCTGCTGCACGTCGGACTCGGCCTTGCTGACCTCGCGCTGGATGTCGCCGACCGCGGTGCGGGAGGCGGCGATCGCGGTGTCCAGGTCCTTCAGCTGCGCGTCGAGCTCCGCGATCCGCTTGTGCTGCGGGAGCGCGGTGCGCTTGTGGGCCAGCTGGTCGAGCTTGGTGTCGAGCCCCTGGAGGTCGAGCAGCCGCTTCTGGTCCTGCGGGGAGGCCTTGGTCACGGGTGGTGTCCTTCCGACGGTGCGGTGGTGCTGGAGGGCGCCGGGACGCGGCCGGTCCACGGGTCGGTGCGCAGGGTGCTCACGCGGGTCTCCACCGTAGTGCCGCGCGCGGCCAGGTCGGCGCGCAGGTCGCGCTCCGCGCCCCGCAGCCAGGGCCACTCGGAGGCGAAGTGCGCGGCGTCGACCAGGTACGGCGGGCTGGCCGCGGCCCCGCGCGCCTCGAACTCGGCGCGCTCGCGCAGCTCGGAGGCCGGGTGGTGCCGCAGGTCGGCGGTCAGGTAGGCGTCGGCGCCGGACGACCGGACGTCGTCGAACAGCGAGTCGCCCGACCCCCCGACGACGGCCACCGTCCGCACGATCGCGTCCGCCGGGCCCGCGTACCGGATGCCCTGCGCCGTCGCGGGCAGCGCGGCGGCGACGCGCTCGGCGAACGCGTGCAGGCTCAGCGGCTCGGCGAGGTGCCCGACGCGGCCGGTACCGGTCGGGCCGTCCCAGGTCGCCAGCTCCAGGACGTCGAAGGCCGGCTCCTCGTAGGGGTGGACGGCGCGCATCGCGGCGACCACCGCGGCACGGAGCCGGCGCGGCGCGACCATCTCGACGCGGGCCTCGACCACGCGGGCGGCCTCGCCGGCACGGCCGATCGCCGGGGTGGCCGCGTCGGACGGCGTGAACGTTCCCTCGCCGGTGCTGGTCCAGGCGCAGCGGCTGTACTCGCCGATCGCGCCGGCGCCGGCCGCGGCCAGGGCGTCGACCAGGCGCTCCGCGTCGCCCGCCGGGACGAACACGACGTGCTTGTCGAGCGGCTCCGCGGGCGCGGGGACCAGGGGGCGCAGGCCCTCGAGCCCGACCAGCCGGGCGAGCTCGTCCGCGACCCCGCCCGCCGCCGCGTCCGCGTTGGTGTGCGCGGTGTACAGGGCGACCCCGCCCCGGATCAGCCGGTGCAGCAGCGCACCCTTGGCACTGGTCGCGGCGACCGAGTGGATCCCGCGGAGCAGCAGCGGGTGGTGCACGACCACCAGGTCCGCGCCCCAGTCCAGCGCCTCGTCGACGACGGCGGCCAACGGGTCGACGGCGAACAGCACCCGACGGACCGGCTGGGCCGGGTCTCCGGTCACGAGGCCGACGCGGTCCCACGACTCGGCGGTGCGCGGCGGGTAGCGGCGCTCCAGCACGCCGACGACGTCGGCGAGGGTGGCGTGCGCGGACGAGGGGGTGGGCGGCGGGGCGGGCTGGCTCACGCGGTCGAACCTACCGGTGCCGGTCACGCCCTCGCCGCCCCGCGCGCGTCAGGGCAGCAGCATCGACTTGATCGCGCGGCGCTCGTCCATCGCGGCGTACGCCTCGGCGACCTCGTCCAGCGGCAGCACCAGGTCGAACACCTTGCCGGGCAGGATCGCGCCGGACCACACCTCGGCGGCGAGCTCCTCGATGTACGCGCGCACCGGGGCGATCCCGCCGCGGACGCCGACGTTGCTGCCGAACATCTGCTGCACCGGCAGCTCCGGCCCGCCCGCGGGGACGCCGACGAAGCCGACCTGCCCGCCCGGCCGCGCGGTGTCGAGCGCCTGCTGCATCGACTCCTTGGTGCCGACGCACTCCAGCACCTGGTCCGGGCCCACGCCGCCGAGCAGGTCGCGCACCGCCGCCGCGCCCTCGTCGCCGCGCTCGGCCACGACGTCGGTCGCGCCGAACTCGCGCGCCAGGGCCTGGCGGGACGCGTGCCGCGACATCGCGATCACGCGCTCGGCGCCGAGCCGCTTCGCCGCGAGCACGGCGCACAGGCCGACCGCGCCGTCGCCGACGACGGCCACCGTCGAGCCGGGTCCGACGCCCGCCGACAGCGCGGCGTGGTGCCCGGTACCCATGACGTCGGTCAGCGTGAGGACGTGCGGCAGCAGGTCGGCGTCGGGGGTGTCCGGCATCGCGACGAGCGTGCCGTCGGCCAGCGGCACGCGGACGTACTCGCCCTGCCCGGCGTCGGTGAACACGCCCTCGGCGTCGTCGCCGCCCCAGCCGCTGCTGTGGACGCAGGACGTCGGCACGCCGTTGCGGCAGTGCACGCACGTGCCGTCGGAGACGGTGAACGGCGCGACCACGAACTGGCCCGGCCGCAGCGTCCGGACGTCCGACCCGACCTCCTCGACCACGCCGACGAACTCGTGCCCGATCCGGCGGGGCTGCTTGGTCGGGCGCACACCGCGGTACGGCCACAGGTCGGAGCCGCAGACGCAGGCCGCGACCACGCGCACGAGGGCGTCGGTCGGGCGCTGGATCGTGGGGTCCGGGACCTGCTCGAGGCGGACGTCGTGGGGGCCGTGGATGAGGGTCGCTCGCACGGGGGCAGCCTACGACGGAGGTGTTCGGCGGGGCATGTCAGTGGTGGCCGGTAGCGTTGTTCCATGGCATCTGACCTGCAGGAACACCCCGACGACGACCCGGTCGCCGCCGTGGTGCTGCCGGTCTACGGGCCCGACGGGACCTGCCTCACCGACTTCGGCCCGGACCCCGTCGTGGCGGCCGGCAGGGCGCCTCGGACCAGCGAGCAGCGGCAGGTCGAGGCGATCGCCGCGTGCCCGCCCGGGCCCGAGCTGGACGCGTGGTTGCGGGGTCTGGACCTGCGGGTGCTGTCCTCGATGGTGCTGGTGGAGGTGATCGCCGCGCAGGACCGGGTCGAGAGTCATCAGCACGCCCGCAAGCTGGCCATGCTCGCCGAGCTCGCCTCTCGGGAGGAGATGAGCCCCGAGTGGTCCCCGCTAGCGGGTGCGCCCCCGACGCAGGCGTGCGTCGCGGGCGACGAGCTGGCGATGCGCCTCGGGTGGTCGCGGGTGACGGCGACCAAGACCGTGCACCGGGCCCTGGTGCTCGACGGGATGCTCGGCGCGACCCGCGAGGCGCTGGAGGTCGGGCACCTCGACGCCGCCAAGGCCCAGATCCTGACGACCGGGTTGGCGGACCTGCCGTTCCAGGTCGCGCACGCCGTCGAGGACGCAGTGCTGCCCGACGCCGACCAGTGCGCGGTCGCCGAACTTCGCCAGCGCGTCGAGCGGGGGATCCGACTAATCGACCCCGAGGGCGCCGCCGCCCGCCGGGAGCGCGCCCGGTGCACCCGGAGGGTGTCTCACCCGCGCCCGCAGCCGGACGGGATGGCCTCGATGTGGCTGGTCCTGGACGCGGCGGACGCGCCGCGCGTCGACGGGGTCCTCACGCACGCCGCCAAGACCGCCAAAGCCCTCGGTGACGACCGGACCCTGGACCAGCTGCGCGCCGACGGCCTGCGGGACCTGGTCGTGGGCGATGTGCCGGACTCGGACGGGCCGGCGTTCGAGGTCCACCTGTCCCCAGGCCTGCCGGTGCCGCCGGAGCCGCGACGCTCGTGGAACAGCGCGATCCTCACCGACCGGGACGGTGTGGTGCTCACCCGCCCGGTCGAGCCGATCCCGATAGCCACCCTCACCCCACTCGACGACACCGCCACCACCACCGACGCAGTGCCGGGCGTCGGCCACCCCGCTTCGCCGGCCGGAGCGCCGGACACACCACCAGGGGCCGCCACCGACGCCGAGGGCGAGGTCGAGACCGACACCGTCGCGACCGCGTCGAGCACGCCGTCCGGGGCCGCCGCGTCCGGCGCACCGTCCGGGACCATCGCACCCACGCTCGCGCCGACCACCGTCGTGACGACTCCCGCGCCCGCGCGCCGCGCCTGCACCCGCTGCTCAGGCCGCCCGGGCGCCGAGGTCCGCATCACCATCCCCGCCTCCACCCTGCTCAGCCTGGACGACCAGCCCGCCCACCTCGACGGCCACAGCCCCATCGACGCGGTCCAGGCCCGCGCCCTGGCGATCGGCGGGGTCTGGCAGCGCGTCATCACCGATCCCCTCACCGACCGGGTCCTGGACGTCGGCCGCGAGCGATATCGACCGCCCGCCGCCCTCGCAGAACTCATCCGCGTCCGGGACAAGACATGCGCCGCACCCGGGTGCAGGGTCCCGGCGTGCGGTTGCGAGCTCGACCACACCCAGGAGTTCCACCCCCAGCCGGGTGGCGACCCCGACGCGCCCCTGGGTGGCACCGACGCGGACAACCTCGGGCCCCTGTGCCACCGGCACCACCGACTCAAGACCGACGGCGACTTCCGGCTGCGGCAGATCAGCCCCGGGCTCTAC
Source organism: Cellulomonas sp. PS-H5 (assembly GCF_019265565.1). Lineage (NCBI taxonomy): Bacteria > Bacillati > Actinomycetota > Actinomycetes > Micrococcales > Cellulomonadaceae > Cellulomonas > Cellulomonas sp. PS-H5. Next base: position 3,488 of record NZ_JAHVCI010000032.1, on the reverse strand, counting down.
GAGTGGCTCACCCCCACCGGGCACCGCTACCTCACCCGACCCGGCACCGGACAGACCCACGACGCCACGGCTGATCCGTACGACGCACCACCGCCGTTCTAGCCGCCCATCCCCCGACCCGAGCCCGAACGACACCCGGTGCTGCCCGCGTCGTCGATGTCGGTGGTGCGCGGCACACTGGGCCCCATGTGTGGCCGCTACGCGCAGACCCGTGCCGCCGACCAGCTCGAGCGCGACCTCGCGATCGACCGGATCCTCGGCGAGCACCCGGGCCCGTCCTGGAACGTCGCCCCGACCCAGGACGTGCCGGTGGTGCTCGAGCGCGTCGAGGACGACGGCCCGCAGCGCCAGCTCCGGCAGGCGCGGTGGGGCCTGGTGCCGTCGTGGGCCAAGGACGTGTCGATCGGGTCGCGCATGATCAACGCGCGCTCGGAGACCGTGCTCGACAAGCCGGCGTTCCGGAAGGCGGCGGCGAGGCGGCGCGCCCTGGTCCCGATGGACGGGTACTACGAGTGGCAGGCCAACGAGCGCGGCCCCAAGACGCCGTACTTCCTGCACGGGGCCGAGCCGCTGGCGGCGGCCGGGCTGTACGAGCTGTGGCGCGACCACGCCAAGGCCGACGACGACCCGACACGCTGGCTGTGGACCGTCACGATCATCACGCGCCCCGCGACCGACAGCCTCGGGCACATCCACGACCGCTGCCCCGTGCTGCTGCCCGGTCACCTGTGGGACGGCTGGCTGGACCCGTCGATCACCGCGGCTGACGAGGTGGGCGCGATGCTGGTGAACGTGCCGGAGCCGCACCTGACGCCGCGCGAGGTCGGCCGGGCCGTGGGCAACGTGGCGAACGACGGTCCGGCGCTGGTCGCGCCGGTCGACCCGACCGCCGAAGGCTGAGCCGGACGCCCGCCGGGGCACTCGCCTCGCCGCCTCGGGCTGCCCACCCTCGCCATGCGCCTGGTCGCCCGCCCTCACCGCGCCGGGCCGCCCCCTCGCCGCGCGCCGGGTCGCCCCCCTCGCCGCGCGCCGGGCAGCGCCCGCCCCACGCCACGGGTCTGCGCGCGTCAGGCCGCCACGCGCGCCTTCGCCGCCCGCCAGTAGCCGCAGAACGTGACGTCCTGCTTCGGCACGCCCGCCGCGACCCAGTGCCGCCGGGCCGCGGCGACCAGCGACTGCTCCCCCACCACCCAGGCGGTCACGGGCTCGTCCGGCACCGGCAGCGCCTCGACCGCCGCGAGCACCGCCGGCCCTGCCACGGCGTGGGGGTCGTCGCGCACCACCCAGCGCACCTGCACGCCGGCCGGGCCGGCGAGGTCCTGGACGTCGTCGGCGTGCGGCACCTCGACGACCGCGAGGCCCCGGGCACCGGTGCCGAGCGACCCGAGGATGCCGGCGACCGCGGGCAGACCGGTCTCGTCGGCGACGAGCAGCACCCGGTCGTGCGCGGTGGCCGCGGGGAACGTGATGCCCTCGTCGAGGATCGCGACGGCGTCCCCGGGCGCGCAGGTCTGCGCCCAGGTCGCGGCGGGCCCGGAGGTGCCGTCCTCGGGCGTGCCGTGCAGAACGAAGTCGACGTCGAGCTCCGGGCCCTCGGGGCCGTCGGGCCGGTGCGCGCGGACGGTGTAGTTCCGCAGCACGGGGCGCTCGGTCCGGGCGATCGCGAGGTACTTCAGGTACGCGAGGGTGTCGAGCTTGTTCGGCAGCCGCGACAGCACCGCGTCGTCGGCGACAGGGATGAACAGCCGGAACCACTGGTCGTAGCCCATCGGCCGGAACCGCGCCGCGTCGCCGCCGCCCAGCGTGACCCGGACGAACCCGGTCGACACCCGCTCGGTGCGCAGGACGTGCAGCGTCAGCAGCTCGGTGACCTCGGGCTTGCGCCGGCCGGCGTTGATGTTGCTGCTGCGGGCCACGGGCGCGCTCCTGTCGTCGAGGTTGGTAAGGCTGTCCTTACTGGAGCGGCGACCGTAGCAGCCGCGGCCCCGGCGCCGGAATCCCCCGTCCGTGCCCGGCGGCGCCCGGCCCGGGACGTCGGTCCGTGGTGGCGGGCGCCGCGCGGTGGCGTGATGGTGCGCATGACCCCCGCGGGCACGGACCACCGGCCGGACCCGGACGAGCCCTCGCCCGGCGTGCTGCTCTGCTGGATCCCCCTCGGCGCGGGTGGGCCGCGGGTCGTGCGGGCGAGCGGCCGCGCCTACGAGGCCGGCGCCGCGCTCCGCGACCGCCGCCCGCGCCGGGCGCTCGTGCACGCCGCGCTGCTCGTCCGGCCGGCGACGGGTCCGGAGGTCGCGGTCGAGGTGGCCCCCGCGTGGGGGCAGCCGGCGGGCGACCGCGGCGTCGTCGCCACGGGCCCCGTCGGCGCGCGGGTCCTCGGCGGGTCCCGGCTGTTCCGCTACGAGGTGCGGTGCTGGGCGGGCGGCTCGGTGCCGGACCTCGCGTGGGCGGTCGCGCGGCGGCGGGCGACCACCGACCCGCGGGTGGCCGCGGCGCTGCTGGCGGCGGCGCCGGGCGTGCCGGTGCGGACCTGGAGCGGTCGCGCGCCGGGCGACCGGGACATGTGGACGTCGAACTCGGTCGTCGCCTGGCTGCTGGCCGCCGCGGGGCTCGACCCCCTGCCCCTCGGGCCGCCGCCGGGCTGCCGCGCACCGGGCTGGGACGCGGGCGTGCGGGCGGCGCCCGGCCGACGCGACGCCCTCCCTACGCCTTCCGGGCCCGCCGCCCCCGATCGGCGCGGGCAGGGCCGGATCGCGTAGGCCGCGGTCAGGACACCCGGCCGAGCGCCACGGCGGCGTGCAGCAGCGCGCCCAGGGACTCGTTGTCCGTGATCCCGCCCGCGCGCACCAGGGCCGGCAGGTCGGACCACGGGACCCGTCGCACCCCGACGATGCCCTCCTCGTCCTGGGCGTGCGCCTCGTCGGCCGGCCGCAGGCCCCGCGCGAGCAGCACGTGCCCCGGGGCGTGCGCCACGCCGTTGAGCGAGAACACCGGCCCGAGGTGCGTCCACTCGTCGGCGGCGAGCCCGGTCTCCTCGCGCAGCTCGCGCGCCGCGGCGACCAGCGGGTCCTCGCCGTCGGACCCGCCCGCGGGCACCTCGAGCGACACCGCGCCGGTGGTGTACCGCTCGACCTCGACCAGCACCACCTCGTCGTCGTCGGTCACCGGGACGACGAAGACCGCCGGCTGCCGGACCTCGACGACGCCGTACACCCCGTCGCCGCCGTCGGGCCGGGTGACCGAGTCCTCGCGGACCCGGATCCACGGGTTCTCGTAGACGGTGCGGGAGTCGTGGGCGTGCCAGGCGGACATGCCCGCCATCGTGCCAGGACCCGGGACGTGGTCCGGCCCGGCGGCCTCGGGGGCCGGTCGCCGGGGCGGGTCGCCGGGACGGGTCGCCGGGCCGGGGCGCGGGCCGGGGGGTGGGCCCGCGCCCGACGCCCGGAGGGCGGGCGCCGGGCTCAGCGCCGCCGGCCGCCTAGCCCGCGGGA